>DASYSH010000584.1:0-5491 GCA_036003525.1 Gemmatimonadaceae bacterium
GAGAAACTCTCGGCGAGGTTTCCATAAATGCCGGGGCCGGTCGGGTAGAACAGATGCTCGTGCACCTGCACCATTCCCGGAATTACCGACTTGCCGGTTTCATCGACGACCAGCGCGCCGGGCGGGATGGTGATCTTGCCATCGTCGCCGAGCGCGGCGATCGCGCCGTCGCGAATGATCAGCGTTTGGTTGTCGCGCGGCGGCGCGCCGGTGCCGTCGATGATCCTGGCGTGGGTGAGCGCGACGATGGTCGTGTCGATGGCGATGAACTGGCGGGCCTGGCCGGTCAGTGTGGCACGCTGGGCGTGGGCACTAGAGGCGAGACAAACGGCAATGGTGAATGGTCTAAGGTGCTTGGCGATTCGTGTGTGATGGCACCACGCACCAACGCCGAAAAACCTGCGCTCATACACCATTGCTGTTTGGTTCACGTGTACTTCACCCCAAGATGATCCAACGCCGGTTTAGGGCAACCATGCCACTCGGCCACCGCGGTATTTCCGATGTACCCGATGTCCTTTACTCCCATCTGACTCGAATAAAATCCGCTCGCGGTGAAATCGCGCAGCTGATTGAAGTACTGTGCACCCGCGCGCAGTTCGGGCGCCGTCTTCGCGGGCCAAGCAATCTGATCGAGCATCGCGCGCCGCTCGGAATCGGAGCAATTGTTGAAATTCTTGTGGTACGTGTCGTACGCGAATGCATCGAGCCATCGAAGCGCGTCGCGCACCCACGTCTGGTAGTTCGGATACTCGGTGCAGATGAAATCCATGAACTCCGGCACGCCGGCTTCGGTGGCGCTGCCGGAATGTTCGTCTCTCGGAATGATCAGGTCGACGAGCGTCCGCATCTGTTTCCACTCATCTGCGCGGAAATACTTCGGAGTGTACGGCACGCCCGCCGCCTGTCCCTGCAGTGCGGTGAGCGCGTGATACGCGGCAAATTCAGCGTCCGCGTCGGCGAACGGGATGAGCGCCAGCGGAGCCGCGAGCGCGGCGGTGAGTATGTCGCGACGGGACATATCGCCGCCGCCGTCGGATTTCCGCCGTCCAAGATTGGGACTCATAGCGCACCCTCCTTCATCTTGCGTGCGATTCCTTCGGACGTGCGCCAGGCCAGCGCGAGAATTGTCCACGTCGGATTCTTGTCGGCTTGACCGACGAACGGCGCGCCGTCGGTCACGAACAGATTCTTGCACTCGTGCGCCTGGCAGTCTGCGTTGAGCGCCGAGGTCTTGGGATCGTCGCCCATGCGCACGCCGCCGACCTCGTGGATGATCGAGCCACCGTTGGAAATTCCGTAGCCGCGGTCACGCGTCGGCATGTTGCCGTTCGGTGTGCCCCCCATCTGCACGATCAGTGACCGGAATGTCTCCTGCATGTGCTTCACCTGATTGATCTCGTGATCGCTCCACTCCCAGTGAAAGCGCAGCACGGGAATGCCGTACCGGTCTTTCTTGTCAGGATCGATCTCGCAATACGACTTCTCGTTCGGAATCATCTCGCCCCGGCCGTCGAAGCCGATCGACGTGCCATAGTAATGGCGGTAATCTTTCTTCAAGTCCTTTCCGTACCCGCCGCCGCCCGGCAGCCGGTGAATTCCGCCCATGAATCCATTGCTCGGCACGCCGCGTCCGCCCCACACCTCGATGTGATAGCCGCGCGGGAAATCGAGCTTCTTGTTGTCGATCCACCATGGCATGTACACGTGCAGTCCGCCGACGCCGTCGCAGTTGTGCGCGGGCTGATCGACCATCTTCGGAATGAACCCGCCGACGCTCGTGCCGGTCGTATCGGTGATGTAGCGTCCGATCACGCCGCTCGAGTTCGACAAACCATTCGGGTGCGCGTTCGATTTCGAGTTGAGCATGATCCGAGCCGTCTCGCACGCGCTCGCCGCCAGCACGACGACCTTCGCGTCCACATGCCGGTCTTCGCCGGAGTGTTTGTCGACATAGCTCACGCCGGTCGCGAGGCCGGCGGCGTTCGTCGTCACGGCTCGCACCATCGCGTTCGTCACGAGCGTGAGCTTTCCCGTTTTCATCGCGGGATAAATCAGGACGTTCGGCGACGTGAAGTTCGAGTTCGTCGCGCAGCCGCGATTGCACTGTCCGCAGTAATGGCATGCGGATCGTCCGTTGATGGGCTTCGTGATGATCGACAGCCGCGACGGAATGCAGGTAATGTTGAGTTTGTCCGCCGCATCTTTGACGAGCAGTTCGCGGCAGCGCGGGCGCGGCGCGGGGAGAAACTCGCCATCGGGATGATTGCGAAGCCCTTCTTTCGATCCGAAAATTCCGACGTACTTGTCGACCTTGTCGTAGTAGGGCGCGATGTCGTCGTATGAAATCGGCCAGTCATCGCCGAGTCCGTCGTGGCTTTTCGCCTTGAAGTCGTCCGGACCGAAGCGCAGTGAAATGCGGCCCCAATGATTCGTCCGTCCGCCCACCATTCGCGCGCGCCACCAGTCGAACTTCGTCCCCTCGGCCTTCGTGTACGGCTCTCCATCGATCTCCCAGCCGCCGATGCACGCGTCGAATTCACCAAAGGGTCGTTCTTTCGTGCTCGCGCCGCGGCGGGGACTCTGGAAGGGCCACTTCATCATGGCCGAATCCTTCGTGTTGTCCCACGGCCCGCCGGCTTCGAGCAGGAGCACGTTGGCGCCGGCCTTGGTGAGCACGTGCGCCGCCATGCCGCCGCCCGCTCCTGATCCGACGATGACGACGTCGTGAATGAGACGTTTGGGTGCGATCATCTTTTTTCTTCTGGGCTAGAAAGAAAGGTTGTGAAGAAAGTTGTAGCTCGCGGTGATGCTCGCGACCGGATCCTGCGCATCGTCGCGCTCGACGAAAACGTGCTCGATGCCGGCCTTTTTGCGCTCAGCAAAAATCTTTTTCCAGTCGATGACGCCGGCGCCGACGTCGCGCATCGCGGATTCGGGCGCGGCACTCGCATCCTTTGCATGAAGCAGCCGGAACCGGCCCGGATATTTGTTGATCAGCGCGAGCGGATCGCCGCCGCCCTGCGTGACCCAATACGCGTCCATCTCGAAGTCGACCAGCGCCGGATCGGTTTCGGAGAGGAGCAATTCGAGCGGAACCGTGCCCTCGACGGCCTTGAACTCGACGTTGTGGTTGTGATAGCCATAGCGAAGCCCGGCATCTTTCGCGCGCTTGCCGATGGCGTTGAACCGCTGCGCGAGTTCCTTCAGCGACGCAATGCTCTGGAAAAATCGTCCCGGCACCGACGCAACGACGACCCATTTGTGCCCGATCGTTTTCGCCGCCGCCGCGGTCGCGTCAAAGCCGGTTTCAACTGCATCGAGCCCGATGTGGCACGATGGTGAGGTGAGCTTGAGCTTGTCGAGCGTTGCGCGCAGCGCAGCGGGATCGCGATTGAAATAGCCCGCGAACTCGACTTCCCGATATCCGATTCCGGCCACGGTCGCGAGTGTGCCTTCGACATCTTTCGCCATCAATGACCGCACGGTGTAAAGCTGCAGTCCGATGGCGTCGAGTTTCGCGGATCTCATTCCGGCAAACAATTCACCGGGGAGCGCCGCGGCGGCGGTCGCCACGCCGAGCGTCTCAAGAAATGTGCGACGGGAAGTCATTATACAGAGTTTCGCGTCCTGACGGGCGCGGCGCAATGGCGCCGGAACGTGCCCGGGGATGTCCGCCTATGGCTTCGGATGCGATTTGAAGAATGCCCAAATGACCTCACTCCCTTCAAAATCCCTGCAAACACTCCCGACGATCACCCGCGGAAGATTTTGCGTTTTTCCAGGCCAAGTGTGCCCGGCCCCCTCTTCGGAATAGAGCCAGACCTCCGTGCCGTTCTTTCCACCGGTCCATTTTTTCCACGTGACCCGGCAACCGTCCGACGGATCGGTATCCGGCAACAGGCCGGTCTGCGCCTCCGGCGACGCGCCGTCGCGCACGACCCACAAATGCATCGCGTCATCAACCGAAATCACCTTGCCGCGACCGACGCGCGCGACGTTCCCGCCCGCGTACGGCACGAGCGGGTCACGCGTGCCGTTGATCGCGAGCACGCTGACCGGATTCGCCGGCGCGAACTCCTGGTTGAATGGATCCGCGATGCCGCCCGCAACAGGCGCGATTGCGGCGAACCGATCCGACATCTTCGCCGCGAGATACTGTGAGAAGATCGCGCCGTTCGACATTCCCGTCGCATAAATGCGTTTTGAATCAACGGGAACCACCGTCGCAATGTCCGTGAGCATCGCGCGCACGAAGGCGAGATCGTCGACCTGTTTGCGCAGCGCGCCCTGCCGGGGCGCATCGGTGCGCCCGTCGTTCCAGCCGCGATCCACGCCATCCGGATACACGACGACGAAACCCTCGCGCTCGGAAATCGCGTCGAACCCCGATGTGCGCTCGATCCCCGACCCCTGCCCGCCACCGCCGTGAAACACGAACACAAGCGCGGCCGGCGAGCTGCGCTTCGACGGCACATGCAAATGATATGTCCGCACACGCTCCGCAACGGTGAGGGTGCGCTCCACACTCTGCGCGCCGGCGTGCGACGCGCCCATCGCCACCAACGCACCCAGCACCCGCAGCCGCATCACTGTGGCATTGGCAACGGTGGCGACGCGTCGAGCTTCATCAGCGTGTTGATCAGCACGTTCGCGCCGTTGGTGATGTCCTGCGGACGTGAAAACTCCTTCGGTGCGTGACTGATCCCGCCGATGCTCGGAATGAAAATCATTCCGACCGGCGCGATCTGCGCCACGTCCTGCGCGTCATGGCCCGCGCCACTCGGCATCGTCTTGTGCGTCAGATTCAGTTCCGTCGCCGATGCCGCGACCATCGCGCGAATCGCCGGAGATGTCGGCGCCGGGATGTTGTTCGTGAACTGGGCGAACGTGAACGTCGTCCCGTTCATCTCGCCGATTTTCTTCGCCTCCGCCTCGACTTTCCCAAAGAGTGAATCGATCTTCTTCGCGTCGAGATCGCGAATCTCCAGGGTGCATTCGACTTTCCCCGGGATCACATTCACCGTGCCCGGAATCGCGTTGATCCGTCCGACGGTCCCCACCTGGCGTCCCGGTTCGCTCGTGATCACACGATTCACGGCCTCGATGAATCGCGCGGCCGACAGCAGCGCGTCGTGGCGGTTGTCCATCGCCGTCGTGCCGGCGTGATTCTGGAAGCCGTCGATCGTCACGTTCCACTGGTGGATTCCGACGATCCCTTCCACGACGCCGATGTCGAGCTTCTCTTTTTCGAGTGTTCCGCCCTGCTCGATATGCAGCTCGAGATAGGCCGCGATGTCGCCCTTCTTCATGCGGGTCCGCTCGAGATGATCCGGATCGCCGCCAAGGAACGCGATGCCCTCGCGAATTGTCTTTCCGCTGCGGCTCACCGTCGCGAGCTCGGCGGGCGTGAGCGCCGCCGCCGCGGCGTGCGTTCCCCACAGCCCGCCTGCCTCGGTCTGCCAGATGACGACGATCAGCGGATGCCGCG
>DASYSH010000585.1:0-2773 GCA_036003525.1 Gemmatimonadaceae bacterium
GAGACTCCTCGATTGCAAACCGAACGATAAGCGCGTGGCGCGCTGCGTGATCAGCATCCAGGCGCAGTGCCTGTTCTATCGGCCCGATCGGTTCCGGGCGGCGGCGTTCAAGGGTTGGCCGCTGTCCGACGCCGAGCTTGCGGCGGTCGCGGACCACATCGTCGAGTTTTCGCTCGCCGGCATCAAGCGGATCACGGCGCGCCGTTAGGGATTCTGCGCCGCGACTCGCGCGGGACGACGTTTCATCAAGGCTTCGATCTCGGACATCTCGCGCGGCACGCCGCTCGAAATGCGCTCGAGTCCATTCTCGGTGATGACGTAGTCATCCTCGATGCGCACGCCAATGTTCTGGTAGCGTTCGACCACCGGCCTAACGCGAGCGATGAACGCGCGATTCCGGGGACTGTCGGGCAGTGCGTCGAGCGTGCGTGTGCTGATGTAGATACCCGGCTCGATCGTGAAGGCGTCACCCTGCTTGTAGGTGTGATCGCCGTAGTAGAACTGCACCGGGTCGTGAACCGCGAGACCGAGTCCATGGCTGATCCCATGGATCATCCAGATGAGAGCTTGCGAGCAGGCGTGCGGAAGCCTGGTGCAATCGCCTTGCCCCGGCGGATCCAGCTGCGCATCGACGCTGTCGATCAATCCGAGCTTGGCCAATCCGCGCGCGCGCACGACGTACGACGACTCGGCCGCCGCCGCTTCGGATGCACCGGGCGTGCTGGCGCGCTCCGCCGCCGCCTGCGCATCGCGCACGAGCTGATAGATCGCCCGCTGCGCAGGCGTGTACACCCCGCTCACCGGCAGCGTGCGTGTGATGTCCGCCGCGTAGCCCTGGTACTGCGTGGCCGCGTCGATGACGACGAGATCGCCGGGACGCGCAACCGAGGTATCCAACATGTAGTGCAATTGCGTGCTGTTGAGGCCCGCGCCGACGATCGATCCGTACGCCGGGCGGTCGCCGCCTAACTTCTTGAACGTGTACTCGGCGACGGCTTGCCATTCGTATTCGTGGTGCGGCTCCGGCGATTGCATGATGGCGCGATGGCCGGCGGCGCTGATGGCGGCGGCCTTGCGGAGAAATGCCAACTCGGCCGGCGACTTGCGCGCGCGGAGCTGATCGACGATCGGCTCGCCGTCCTTTATGGTCACCGACGAATGCGCCGCAGAGTACGTCTTCATGAACTGCTGTCCGCGCGTGAGGCTGTCCGCGGCGGCGAAGTCATCGTCGGCCACGTCGCGGATCTCATACACGGGGAGGCCCGTCGCCGCCAGCGAGTCCATCAGTGGCGCGAGCGCCGCGAACGGCCGCGCCGTTAGGCCGTTGTCGCGCGCGATCTGCGATGAATCCGGCCGGAAGCCGTAGTAGAACGCGAGGTGCGGATTGACCGGCGTGGTGAATAGCGTGGTGGTTTGGCGTCCCCCGCGAATCACCATCACGAACGCCGCGTCCGGTTGCTGATATCCCGTGAGATAGCGGAAGGACGCGAGCTGATAGAACGGGCCGAAGTCGGTGACCGGCGTGCGCGCGCCGAACGCGATGACGATGCCGCTGTCGAGCCGCGCCGCCAGCGAATCGCGGCGCGCCGAGTATTCCGTCCGCGTGATTTGCGCGCGCGCCTGAATGGCGGCAGACGCCATCAGGATGAGAGCGAGTGCACAGGATCCAGTGAGACGAATCGAAGCAGAGCGCACGTAGAATTCCTCTCGAGGAGAATGCGGCGGGTTACGCGATGCGCGCGGTCGAGCAGAGAATAGCAAACACCGGCCGCGCGCGAAATGGCGTGCGGCGCGCGAGCTACGGATATCGGTACACCAGCGAGGGTTTTCCGTAGAATTCGACCTCGCCGTCTAACACACCGCCCAAGGACTGCGCCACGCGTATCGATCCTGCGTTCTCCGGCCTGATCACGCTGACGATGCTGGTGCGGCCGAGCACCTCGCGAGCGAACGCGAGTGCCGCGGCGGCGCCTTCGCGCGCGTAGCCGCGTCCCCAGTGTGTGCGTGCGAGCGTGTAGGCGAGCTCGAAACTTGGGAAGCCCTCGGGTTGATGGCAGCCGATGCGCCCGATGAGCGCACCCGTGGCTTTTTCCTCCACCGCCCAGAGACCGTAGCCGAGGAGCATCCAATGGCCCAGCATCATGGCCATATGTCGCCACGCGTCTATTCGCGAATACGGGTTCCCGTCGCCGAGATGTCTTGCGACTTCGGGGTCGCCCATGATGGCGGCGTATTCCTCGAAGTCGCGCTGCACGAATGCGCGCAAGAAAAGACGGTCGGTGGCGAGCGTTGGAATCGTGGTCATGTGCTTGCTCTCCGACGTTCGCGATATGAGAATGGTGTCTGACTCTGATTGTCCGCCCGCCAGCATCTCCAGTCACCGGAGCATTCATGACGACAACGAGCCGCGCGAGCGGATCCGCGCCATTTGCCGATGTGCCGCCGGGTCAACCTGCATCCGGTGATCGAACACACGGATTCTTTGGACATCCGCGCGGGCTCTCGACGCTCTTCTTCACGGAGATGTGGGAGCGCTTCAGTTACTACGGGATGCGGGCGTTTTTGATCCTGTACATGGTGCACGCGCTCGGCTTCGACGACAAGCATGCGGGATCCGTGTACGGCACGTATACGGCGAGCGCGTGGGCCGCCGCGATTGTGGGCGGGATCATCGCGGACCGGTGGCTCGGGCAGTATCGCAGCGTGTTGTACGGCGGGATCATCATCGCGCTCGGACATTTTACACTCGCGTTTCACCCGCTGCCGTTTTTCT
>DASYSH010000586.1:0-8233 GCA_036003525.1 Gemmatimonadaceae bacterium
CATCCTGACGACGATCGCGTTCATGAAGATCATTCACCTCGAGATCTCGCTGACGGTCATCGCGGCGCTGCTCACGGTGATCGGTTATTCGCTGAACGACACGATCATTATTTTCGACCGCGTGCGCGAAAACCTGCGCAAGAACCGCCGCGAGCCGCTGTACAACACGCTCAACCGCTCGGTGAACGAGACGCTGCCGCGCTCGATCCTGACGCACGCCACCGCGCTCGCGGCGACGCTCGCGCTGCTGTTCTTCGCGGGCGAAGTGATTCGCCCGTTCGCATGGGTCATGGCGTTCGGTATCGTCACGGGAACGTTCAGCTCGATCTACGTCGCGTCGCCGATTCTGCTCTGGATCGAGACGAAGTACCCGCGCGAGAACGACACCAAGGTCAAGAAAGCCAAGCCGGTAACGGCGTAACTCGCCGTGGGATAAATAGGGCGGCGAAATGCGTTTTCTGGACTCACACGCGCACCTCGCCGATCCAGCGTTCGATTCCGATCGCGCTGACGTGATCGCGCGTGCGCGAGCGGCGGGCGCCGTCGCCGTCGTGGCGATCGGTGAGTCCCTCGCCGCCGCGGCGAGGGCGCGTGAGCTCTCCGCGTCGCATCCCGGGTTCGTCTATTTCACCGCCGGAGTGCATCCGCACGACGCCGCGTCCTTCGATCCCATCGGCGATCCGGCGGCGATTCTCGCCGCAGTCGGGCAGGGCGCCGTCGCGATCGGTGAATGCGGCCTCGATTATCACTACGATCATTCCCCGCGCGAGCTGCAGCGCCGCGCCTTTGCCGCGCAGCTCGCGCTCGCCGCCGAGACCGCGCGGCCCGTCGTCGTGCACACGCGCGAAGCGGAGGACGACACCGCGGCCATGGTGCGCGAGGCGGGTGCCGCGGGGATTTGCGGCGTCATGCACTGTTTCACCGGGAGTCACGCGCTCGCCCACGCGGCGCTGGAATCGGGATGGTACATTTCGTTCAGCGGCATCGTGACATTCAAGAAATGGGTCGACGACGACCTGGTGCGCCTCGTGCCCGACGATCGGTTGCTCGTGGAATCGGATGCGCCGTATCTCGCGCCGGTGCCGGATCGCGGCAAGCGCAATGAGCCGGCATGGGTCGCGCGGACCGTCGAGCGTGTTGCAGTCGCGCGCGGCGTAGCCGCTGAACTGATCGGCGAGCAGAGCGTGATCAATGCGGTCAGGTTGTTCGGCCTTCCATCTTCGTCCTTCCATCTTCCATCGAGCTTACCAACATGAGCGTACGCTATCTCAGCACCGCAGACGCGCCGGAAGCCATCGGCCCCTACTCGCAGGCCACGGCCGTCGGCGGATTTCTGTTCACCGCCGGACAGATCGCATTCGATCCGAAGACCATGCAGATCGTCGAAGGCGACGTCGCCGCGCAGACCGAGCAGGTGATGAAGAACATCACCGCCGTGCTGACCAACGCCGGCTGCAGCTGGGCCGAAGTCGCCAAAACGACGATTTTCATCGTCGATATGAATGATTTCGCGAAAGTGAACGAGGTGTACGCGAAGCACATCGGCGGATCGCGCCCCGCGCGTTCCACGGTGGCCGTCGCCGGTCTCCCGCGCGGCGTGCGCGTCGAGATCGAATGCATCGCAAAAGTTGGCTGACCGCTCACAGCCAGGCACGATCATGACGACCGCCGCGAAAGAGGATGTGATTCGCCTGACGCAGTTCGCGCGTTGCGCGGGCTGCGCGGCGAAAATGGGTCCCGGCGACCTCGCGGCTGCGCTCGCGCCGCTCGAACGCCGCAGCGATCCGCGCATCCTCGTCGGGCGGGAAACGTTCGACGATGCCGGCGTGTATCAGCTCTCGCCGGAGCTCGCACTCGTGCAAACGCTCGATTTTTTTGCGCCGATCGTCGACGATCCGTACGACTTCGGCCGCGTTGCCGCGACGAATGCGCTCTCCGATGTATTTGCGATGGGCGGCGAACCGATTACGGCGATGAACATCGTCGGCTTTCCGGTCGGCCAGCTGCCGCTGCGCGTGCTCACCGACATGCTGCGCGGCGGACAGGATGCCGTGCATGAGGCAGGTGCCCACATCGTCGGCGGCCACACGATCACCGATGAAGAACTGAAATACGGTCTTTCCGTCACCGGCACGATTCATCCGCAGCGCATTCTCTCGAACGCCGCCGCACGACCCGGTGACGCGCTGGTGCTGACGAAAGCGATCGGCACTGGAATTCTGTCGACCGCCGCGAAACGTGGCGCGCTCGGTGCGACCGAACAGGCCGCGCTCGTGAAGTCCATGACGACGCTCAACAGCGGCGCGAGTCGCGCCGCGGTTTCGCTTGGCCTGCATTGTGCGACCGACATCACCGGCTTCGGGTTGCTCGGCCATGCATCGCACGTCGCGCGCGCGAGCAGCGTGACGCTCGTCATCGACGTAAAAAAAATTCCGCTGCTGCCGGGTACGCGCGCCGCGCTCGCCGCGGGCGCGCTCACGGGCGGCGCGGCGCGCAATGATCTCTATCTGGAACCGCTGGTCGGCTGGGGACGTACCACGACTGAGGAGCGCGCGTTCCTCGTCGACCCCCAGACCTCAGGCGGCCTCTTGGTTGCTGTCCCCGCGGAAAAGCTGGCCGCGTATCTCGGCCGCGTCGACGGCGCCGTGCAGATCGGCGACGTGCGGGAGCGTTTTCATTCTGGTGACTGGCTCAGTCTTCAAAACTGATGCGACCTGACGATGTCGGGTTGGGTGGGTTCGATTCCCATACGCTCCCGCCAGCCGTTCTCGGCCGCGCGCTGAACGCCGCGGGCCGCGCGATCGTGATTTCATTGTGCGTGTGTTCCAGCGCGCTGGCTCAAAGAACCGACACGACCGCGGCGCCGAAGCAAAAATCCGACAGCACCACCGCCTTCAAGGGCGCAAGCGCCGATACGGTCGGCGGCGCGACAAGGCCGCTCATCGCCGCGCCGATCACGCCGCGTCGCGCGTTCGTGTATTCCGCGCTCATTCCCGGCATGGGCCAGGCCGCGCTCGACCGCAAATACACCGGCGCCGCATTTTTTCTCGTCGAGGCGATATCGTGGGCGTTGTTGCGCCGCTCCGCCGACGATGAGCGAATCGCCAAAGCGTTCGTCGGCGATTCCGTTCCGCAGACCTACGCGATCGATCCGACGACGGGACTCGCGACGCGCGACGCGCACGGGAACCCCGTTGTCGCGACGTGGGCGCAGACGCGCTACTCACCCGAACTCGTTCGGGCGCGCTCGCTGCATGTCGAGGACTGGGTGGCGGTGATTCTGTTCAATCACCTGATCTCGGGCGCGGATGCCTACGTCGCCGCGAACCTCTGGGACCTGCCGCAGCATCTCGGCATTCGCGCGTCGCCCGTTCGCGGTGGCGGCGCGGCGCTGACGTTCAGCTTCAAGGTTCGCTAGCCGTCGCGCTGTCTCCGGTGGCGACCGTCGCTACTTCTTTTCTATCGTTTCCATCACGCGTACGCCGCCCATCGCGGCGCCGTCGAGCGTCGCAAGCTCCACGCGCTCACTGGTGATGCGCAGAAAAGTCGGCGCGTCCATCCACGCGCCGGGATTCGCGAACGCGCCGCCCTTCGCGGCGAATCCCACGACCGGCGCATGCGAATGTCCGTACAGATAGAGTTCGAGGGACGGATCGCTCGTGAGCCGTTCATTCGCCACGAGCGCGAGTCCCGCGCCGCGATCGCGCGGCCGCATGTTGCGGCTCGTATGCGACGTGCGCAGCGCGATCCACGTCGCGATGTCGGGATGGATCCAGCGAAAAATCCGGATCGCGAGCGGATGGCGCAGCACCGCGCGAAGCCGGCGATATGGCGCGTCCTCCTTGTCGCGCAGCCCGTCGCCATGTTCGATCATCGTGTTCCATCCGGCGATCGGCCCGCGCCACGGGCCGATGTGGTACGTCACGCCGACATCGTGGGTGAGTATCTCGCCACCCCAGCAGTCATGATTGCCCGCGATCCAGAGCACCTCGACGCCCGCGTCGCGCAGAGCGGCCAGCGCCGCGAGCGTCCGGAACCCGACCCGCGGCATCACATGTTTCCATTCGAACCAGAAGTCGAACATGTCGCCGTTCAGCACGACCGACTTGGCTTCTGTTTTTGCGCGCGCCAGCAGCGCCAGGAGGGACGTCTCGGCCTCCGCCGGGGCGGGGCCAAGGTGCGCATCGGAGAGCACGAAGCACGGGCCGTGTAGCATCGGGAGAACCTATCAGCCCGCGCGATCCTTTACAAAGCCGCCGCGACGGAATTACTTGCTCTCGTGCCCACGACGACCACCGAACTTCGCGTACGCTACGCGGAAACCGACCAGATGCAGGTCGTGTATCATTCCAATTATCTGATTTGGTGTGAAGTCGGCCGCACGGATTTCATGCGGCAGCACGGCATGAGCTACTCGGAAATGGAGAAGGGCGGCATTGGTCTCACCGTGTGCGATTTCAGCGTGCGCCTGCATGCCAGTGCGCGCTACGATGATCTGGTTCGCGTCGCCACGACGCTCACCGACGTGAGGTCGCGTCAGGTGACGTTCGAATATCTGCTCACCAACGCGGACACCGGCGGGCGCCTCGCAACGGCGCGCACGATGCTCATCTCCATCCAGCCCGACGGACGGCCGGTCGCGATGCCCGCGGATGTGCGCGCGCGTCTCATCGCGGTCAGCGGCTGATATGAAACGCGCGCTCGCCGTGTTCGCCGTCGTCTGCGGTACGCTCGTCGCGACGGGATGCTACCACTTGAATGGCGGCGGACTCCCGGCCGACATCAAGAGCGTCGCGATCATTCCATTCGACAACGAAACCGCGTCGCCCGAGCTTCAGCACGAACTGAACGAGGCGCTTCGGGGAAGTTTCGCGTCGAAGCTGGGGCTCAGAGAGGCCGCCGAGGACAAGGCGAGTGCCGTCGTCAGGGGCAAAATCGTCAGTTATGATCTGGACGTGGCGACCGCATTCAGCGCGAATCCGGCGCAGGCGACATCGTCGCGGCGGCAGCTGAAGGTGTCCGTGCACGTGGAGATATTCGACACGATCCACAACAAGGTCCTGGGACAGCCTATGGAACTCTCCGCAACCGGCGACTATCCCGAGGGCGGCGAAGCCTCCGGGAGAAAGCAGGCCATCGCGAAGATCGTCAGCGATATCATTCAGGGGGCACAGTCAAATTGGTGAGAAATCGCCGTGGCGCCGGCCGTATCGGATGCCTGCTCTCGCTGCTGATACTCACCGCCCTCGGTTATTTTGCAGTCAACCTCGGCGAGGCATTCCTCGCGTATTACCGCTACGAGGATCGCATGAAAGGCGAGGCGAAGTTTGCCGCGCACTCCACCGATGCCGCGATCAAAATGCGCATCGCCGCGTTCGCTGATTCGCTCGGCCTTCCCGAGCCGGCGAACAAAGTCATCGTGCGGCGCGGAGCGCACGATATCGTCATCTATGCGAATTATGTCGTGCAAATCGAGCTCCCGGGCCATGTGAGGGAAGTGCATTTCAATCCCTCCGCGACCGGGAAGTTCTGAGGCTTGCGCACGATCCCTGATCCACGCCGAAAAATCATGACGTGGGAAGCGGCGCGGGACTGGCGCCGCGCGCTGGGCGGAACGGTCGTGTTCACGAACGGCGTGTTCGACCTGCTGCATCCCGGGCACATCGATGTGCTGCGCGGCGCGCGCGCCGAAGGCGATCACCTGATCGTCGGCCTCAACAGCGATGCGTCCGTGCGCCGCCTCGGCAAAGGACCGGACCGGCCCGTCCGCGGAGAACTCGATCGTGCGTACGTTCTGGCATCGCTCGAGATGGTTTCGGCCGTCGTGATTTTCGAACAGGACACACCGCTCGAACTGGTGCGCGCGCTGGAACCCGATGTGATTGTGAAGGGCGGCGATTACACTCCTGCGAGCGTCGTCGGCTCCTCGGATGTGACGGCGCGCGGCGGCCGCGTGGTGATCATTCCGGTCACGCCGGGGCATTCGACAACTTCGACGATAGAGAAACTTCGTGGCTGATTCGGCAGCGGGAAACCGGCAGGGGCGCGCGGCGGACGCCATGCGCGCGGTGGTCATGCAGCGCGGGGCGGCGCCGTACGCGGAGGGTTCGTGCCTGATCTCGTTTGGCAATACCCGCGTGCTGTGCGTCGTCAGCGTCGAAGACGGCGTGCCGGGCTGGAAGAAAGGCAAAGGCGAGGGGTGGCTGACGGCGGAGTACTCGATGCTGCCGCGCGCGACGCTGACACGTTCGCCGCGCGAGCGCCAGCAGGTCGGCGGACGCACGCAGGAAATTCAGCGGCTGATCGGCCGCAGCGTTCGCGCGATGCTCGATGATTTCAAGTGGGGCGAGTTCACGCTGAAAGTCGACTGCGACGTGCTGCAGGCTGACGGCGGCACGCGCACCGCCGCCATCACCGGCGCGTGCGTGGCGGTCATCGACGCGTTCGACTGGATGGTGAAAACGAAACGCATCAAAACGTCGCCGGTGAAACGCCGCGTCGCAGCGGTCAGCGTCGGCATCATCGACGGTGAAGTGCGCGCCGATCTCGAATATGTCGAAGATGTGAGAGCCGAAGTCGACATGAATGTCGTGATGAGCAGCACCGGCGGATTCGTCGAAGTGCAGGGGACCGGCGAGCACGGCACGTTCGATCGCGCGCAGCTGGACCGGTTGATCGAAAGCGCGGTACAGGCGATTGCAGATTTGGACGCGGCGCAGGTGAGGGCGCTTGCGATGGCGCCCGCCACGGCGTGAGCGCAAACAATTCGCTGCTGATTGCGACGCGCAGTGGCGGAAAGTTGCGCGAGCTCGGACCGATGCTGCGCGCCGCGGGTTTTGAGCCAGTGACACTCGGCGAACTCGATATCGCGTTGCTCCCGGAGGAGGAATCCGTCGAGGCCTTCGAGACGTTCGAGGAGAATGCGCTCGCGAAGGCGCGCTATTTTTTCGGGCGCGCGAAGTCGCTCGGCGCAGACGCGCCGGCGTTCGTTCTCGCCGACGATTCAGGATTGGAAGTGCGCGCGCTCGGCGGCGCGCCCGGTGTGCGCAGCAAGCGCTACTCGGGGAGTTCTCTCGAAGGACAGGCGCTGGACGATGCGAACAATTCGAAGTTGATCGGCGCGCTGCGCGGAGTGTCGGATCGCAGCGCGGGGTACGTATGCGTGGCCGCGATCAAGACGGAGAGCGGCGAATGGCATGCGCGAGGGTCGTGCGACGGACGGATTCTCGATGCGCCGCGCGGCGATGACGGATTTGGATACGATCCGTTTTTCTACAGTGAGGAATTGCAGAAAAGCTTTGGCGAAGCGACGAGAGTCGAGAAGGAAGCGGTGAGTCATCGCGCGCGGGCGGTGGGCGCGGTGATTGAGCTTCTTCGCTCTGGAATGTGAACAACGAGTGAACAGTTAGTGGTTAACGGTTAACTCGACGTATGTTTCTCATCTCTCACCACTCGTTGTTGACCTGATCCGTGCCGCCCGCTAACATTCTGCCTTCGGTTCGCGGGGCGTAGCGTAGCCCGGTATCGCGCCTGCTTTGGGAGCAGGAGGTCGCTGGTTCGAATCCAGTCGCCCCGATCGGGAGCGATCGAAAGCAAGATGCGGAGAGCGTAGAAGAGTCTCAGCAGAACTGGCGCCAGTAGCTCAGTTGGATAGAGCGGGAGCCTTCTAAGCTCCAGGTCGGGGGTTCGATTCCCTCCTGGCGCGCCTTGCGAAGCATGACGAGAAAAAAGTTGAACAACGGCGCGCGCCCTTAGCTCAATTGGCAGAGCAAGTGACTCTTAATCACTAGGTTGAAGGTTCGATTCCTTCAGGGCGCATAGGTGTAAGTGCATGGTTTACAATGAGATAGGGTGAGACTCAACGGCGCTCTCGGGTGCCGTTTCGTCGTTTGGTTGCACCTTCGTTGCACCTTCACCAAAGAGCTTCGTCACGCGCCCCTGCACGGCGGCGTCGATCTTGTCGTTTCGGCGCACGCGGTAGCGCTGTGCCATCTTCACATCACGGTCGCCGATCGCCTGCAGGGCGAGCATGATGTCGCCGGATTCGTCCGCGAGATCGCCCACGAGACCGCGGCGGAAGGCATGGCCCGCGCGCCACTGGATGGTCTCGACTCCGGCGCGCCGTTCGGCCCGATGCAGTGTGTCGGTGAACGACTGGATCGAGTAGAAGCCTTGCTGTGATTCGTGCGTGCGACCCTTTGCCTGACCGGTGAAGATCACATAGGGTCCGGTG
>DASYSH010000587.1:0-5366 GCA_036003525.1 Gemmatimonadaceae bacterium
GCAAACCGAAACCCGGCGATGCAGCACAGCTTCGGGACTCAGATCTCCGTAGCTGCCGGTCCGAAATCCATTTGCGTCGTAGTCGATATGCCCCGCGAGCCAGCGGTAGATTGCGCGCGCGCGGGTGAGTTCATCGCCGCCGGCGCGCGACAGGTAGGAGGCTAGTGCCGGAACGGATCGCTCGGCCGACTCCGGTGCGGCGTCGGCGTACGCATCGGTGCGCGCGAAATTGTTTTGCGCAAACGCCAGCGCCGGCGCCAGCAGGAGCGCTGTGAACAAGACTCTGAATGGCATGACATCTTGTACACCACACGAGAGCTATTTCACGACAATTGGCGCCGACCAGCGGAAGTTTCCCCACTCCAATACCAGTGAAGCGTGATGCGGATCACCGGGAACCACCGATATCGTGAATTCTTCGACCGGCTTCGTCACCGTTTCCGTGAGCAGCGGCTTCGTCGCGAGATCGTGCGCGCTGTCGTAATCGGTGCCCCACTGGCCCGTCTCCTTGTTCACGATCAAATCCACGACTCCGTTCGCGTGCGGCGCCGTCCATAGCGTGTATGTCCCTGCGGCCAGCGGAATTCCCGCGAGCGTGATCGACGCCGTCGTCGTGAACTGCGTCGCCGCGTTGGCGCCCGTGCGCCAAACGTAGTCGTACTCGATGACCTTGCCGAGCAATTCGCGCCCGCGCGCGAGCGGGCGGCCGTAGTCTACCGAAATCGTCGCGGCGCCAACCGTTCCGCGCGCCGTGTCGCGCACGCTGAGCTGTTTGATGCCGCCCGCGGCCTTTTCGGCGGCGGCGAGTTTCGCGCCGAACGTGTCGATATCAGGGACGTCGCCGACCGCAACGCGGGTCACCGCCACCTTGTACGTCGAGCGCGCGCCTGAGTACGAGAGCATCTGACGGTTCGTATCGACGACCACGTCGGCGACACCGGAAAGCCAGTCGTGCCAGAGTTCGACCTTTCCGCCGGGCGATGGCCGCACGAATCCCTGGTGCAGCACGAAACTCTCGCCGATGTCGCGATCCGGGTACCACTGGCGGAACTGAACGCTGTCGCCGGGTGCCAAATGCGCCGAGCTCGCGCGCATGAGCGCCGCCGCGATCTCCTGCTCGATCACGCTGTACATCATCGAGACGTGCGGCACGGTGATGGCACCGCCGGTCGCGAACGCGGTGTCCTTCACGCCGCTGCTGTCGCGGATCGAGATCTTCACGGAATCGGCAGTGAGGTCCGCCGTCACATGCCGCTCTCGCGCCTTCGGCGTCGCGCCGTTGGGCGTGTGCACCTCCATGTCCACATGCGTGATCTTTCCGTCGGGCGCGAGCATCATCTCCGTGTGCCGCACCTTCACGCTCGGCCACCGGTCGACATCGTCGCTCACGAGCCTGTCGGCGGTGCGCGTGATGCGCTCGACGGCGACCGTGTCATTACCAAGGACCGTTACGAAACCGTAGCGGCTGCCGCTCGAGGATTCGCGGCCGCATGCAGCACAAACGGAAAGCAGGACGGCCGCGGTGACGATTCGCTTCATTGTGAAATTCCGTGGGGAAAGTCTGGTAGGCCGCAGTCTTACGACACTGAGTCGATGAGATTCGCTGCTCACATCTACCCGCGATTCGATGGAACGATCACGTGTACCGACTAGTACGAGTGACCACACAATACGCCGGAGTCGGACTCATGGCCATCTGGAAAGAACAACCCGCGCCGCCGAAGGAAACATTTTCGACGAACACCGCAACTGAAGTTCCCGCAACGAGAACATCAATTGATTCGCGCAGCGACAGTTCACCGGTGACCACTCCCGTGACTCGCCCGGACCGCTCGGCGAAAGAATCGCTCATCGCAGAAGAAATCACCATCGAAGGGTCGATCCAGGGCTCCGGCCATGTCCGTCTCGCCGGACGTTTCAAGGGTGACGTGCAGGTGAAGGGAAATCTCGCGATCGAGCCGGGCGCAACGCTGACCGGCGGAGTGCGCGCGAACACGGTAACGATCGCGGGCACGCTCGAGGGGAATATCGAGGGCGCGACTCGCGTCGAACTGCTCGAGACCGGAGTGCTGACCGGCGATTTGAGCGCAGACTCACTGACGGTCGCCGCCGGCTCGCGCATGCGTGGCAAGGTCGAGTTCGGCTGGGAAAAGAAAGGCTCGTCAACATGAACCTCGTGCGCTCGGGTTCACCGGGCGCCACGCGAACGTGCCCGCATTGCCGGCAGACGATTCTCGAGAGCGCGAGCATCTGTCCGGCATGCCGGCATCATTTGAAGTTCGTTCCCGGCCAGACGACGGCCGGTGCGCCCGCGAAAAAAAGTTTCTCCCCGCTCGTCGTCGAAGGAAAGATTCGTCATCCGCGCGACGGCGAGACGTGGGAATATTCGATCGTCGTGACGGTGCTCGACGACAACGGCGCGGAGATCACGCGCCATGTCGCGGGGGTCGGCGCCATGCGCGGATCGGAACAGCGCGCGTTCACGCTATCGGTGGAAGTGTTCGCTCCAGACGCGTGACCGCGAAATATCTCTAAAATCGTGTCAGTCGCAGTCTTATGCGCGGAACACTTTTTCAGTTCGCGCAGTCATATTATTTGGAGAGCAAGCCATCCCCGAGGCGCAGGGGGCCGTCGCTTCCCGCGACGGTAGGCCCCCGGGCTCGTCGTAGCGCATGTGCAGCACCACGCTGCGACGGCCCGCACTTGGAGCCTCGATCTTCGATCTTCCAACTTCGATCGTTTTACTTGTTCGCCTCCAGAATCGCTTTCCGCTCCAGCCAAGTCTGCCCGTTCGTGATCCACGGCGCCGGCTTGTCGCCTTTGAGCCAGTAACCAAACCACTGAAGAATGCGCCGCTCGTAGTCGATGGCGTTTTCGCGTTTGCCCAGCCCGTGGCCCTCGCCCGGATACAGCAGCATCACCGCGTCCTTCCCCGCGCGCCGCGCGTAGTTGTAGAACTCGACGCCCTGCCGCATGTCGACCGTGGGATCCTCTCCGCCGATTTCCATGAGAATGCTTTTCGCGGGCATCACATGGACTTTGTCGATGGGCGAGTTCTTCACCATCGCAGCCATATCCTCCCACGGCGGAACCTGCATCCGGAACTGCCCCGTTTCCCAGTGATCGAATTCCGGCACTGAACTCCAGTGCATCTGGCCGGCGAAGCTCACCATATCGGTGATCCCCGCGCCCGCGACTGCGGTCTTGAAGAGCGTACTGTGCGTCGCGAGGTAGTACGCTTCGTACCCGCCCTGCGAGTGGCCGCAGTGGCCGATGTTCGCGGGATCGACGAGACCGCGCGCGATCACCGATTTCACCGCGGGCTCGACGGCGTGCAGCACGGCAATGCCCGGCTCACGCGGCCGGAAGACGATGTCCGGCATCAGCACGAAATATCCGTTCTGCGTGAAGACGTTCGCGTTGTAGTAGTCGTTCTCGCGCGGCGTGACGTAGCGGTTCAGATCCTGCGAGAGCAACTCATATGTGTAGACGATCATCGGGTACTTTTTCCTGGAATCCCAATTCGCCGGGTAGTAGAGGATTCCCTGCAGCGGGCGGCCGATCGCGCTCGTGAAGTTGATCAGCTCGGACTTGCCCCACGCATAGTCGCCCTGAAACGCGTTGGTATTGCTCTTCGGCGTGGCACTCGAGAGCTCGGGGCCGCCGACATAGATATTCGGTGATTCGACGAATGACTGGCGCACGTACGCATACTTGGCGGCGCTGTCCGCCTTGATCAGACCGTTGATGCGCAGGTCCGCGTACACGAGCGATTTCACGACGCCGTCCGAGCCGAGCGTCGCGTATCCGCTCTTTTTTGTTTTTGGTCCGTACATCGCGAGATAAACGGGCCCGGAGAGATCCACTGCGCGATCTGCGGCGCTCGCTCCGAATCCGGCGAAGCTCGCGACGCGGTACTGAATGCCGTCGGCTGCGCCGTTGGTCAGCCGCTTGCCGCCGGAGCCGTCGAGCGCGAGCGACCAAACGTCGAATCCGCCGCTGACGAGCAGCCGCGTGCCGTCCTTCGACCAGTTCACGCTGTTGATCGGCGGCAGCACGTCACTCGGATGATCATCTTCGCGGTCGACGAAGTCGGCTTTGACTGTCGCGGTGAGATTGGTGCGTTTGCCGGTCGCGACGTCGATCGCCCAATAGTCCTTTCCATCGAACTGTGCGACGCGGGCGCCGGTCGGGTCGCCCGCGAAAAAGAAGCGCGCTTTCGTCGTGAGATTCTTGCGCGCGCCGGTCGCGAGATCGATCGCATCGACGTCCTCATCGCGCCGGCCGAATTTCTGGCCGAATGCGTACCCTTTACGATTCGTCTCGATCGCGAATGCGTCCCCCTCGAGAATTGTCGTGTTTTCCGCGGCGTCGCTCGCGATCGCGATGACCTTTCCATCGGGACGCCACTCCGCGAGGACGCTCGCGCGCAGGTCGCGCTGCTCGCCGCTCCGCTGTTCGGGAATCACGTGGACATCGTTCGTGTGCCAGATCTCGACGTCGGAGACTTTTTCGTCGCTTTTCTTCGGCGCGTCAGACACCGGGAGGCGCTTTTGCAGACCGAAATAAATCATGCGGCCGTCTTTGCTCCACGATGGCCTGCGATATTCCGCAATGCGCATTCCGGCGGGGACTCCGGTTTCGAGCGCGCGCGGCTTCGGCGCTCCGCTCGCATCGTTCCACACGAGCACCGTGTGCGCGGTATCCGCGAATGATTTGTCCTGCATCGTGCGCATCGCCGCGAACTCATTGGACTTCGGACGCCACGCGAGCGCCCGATAGATGCTCGTCGACGCGTCCAGGACGCGCGTAACGTTCGCGTTGCCGTCATAGATGCTGACACTGTTCCCCGCACCGCCGTCGGTTGTCACGGCGAACGCGAGCATCGGCCGCGTGTCGCTCCACAGAATCTCGGAGACATTCGACAGGCTCGTGCGTGTGTCGCGCAGCAGCTCGAGGATGATCACCTCGGAGACTTTCTTTCCTTCGGCCGGGTATTTCGTGACGGCGATGAAGTTGCCGTCTGCGCTGAACGCGAACGCGGTTGCGTCGGGAATCGTGATCGTCGCGCCGGTCGTGAGATTGCGCGCGGCGAACGAGTTGTGAACCGGTTTTTTGTCTTTCGTGAGTTTATCGCGCTCTTTGGGCGCGACGCCGATCAGCGACGCAGCCCAGTGCGAGTTCGCGCCGAACGCGGGCTGGATTCCGAACGGAATGACGATCGTCGTGTCGCGCGCGCCGCCGCGAAAGCGAAGGTCATTCTCCTCATTGCCGCGCATGATCGAATAGGAGATCCAGTTGCCGTCTGGCGAAAGACGAGCGGCCCCGAGCTGTTCCCACTTCGCGAGGTCTTTGGGGGTGAGCGT
>DASYSH010000588.1:0-1901 GCA_036003525.1 Gemmatimonadaceae bacterium
GACCGCACCCCCGTCGATCTCGGGGACGGAGCCGAGCTACGCGAGCGGCGTCAACACGCTGCTCTGGCAGGATAGCTTCGATGCGAAGGGCACCGACGCCGGCATGCTCGCGCCGTACGCAACTATGAACAACGAGACCGGGATTCATTTCGACGCATCGGCGGGACTCAATGGCTCGGGCGCCGCCCGCATCGATTGGCAGGCGCAGAGCTCGACCAACTGCCTCGACGACTCACATCTCATGGAGAAGAGCTTTACGCCGTCGCAGGAAGTGTACGTGCAATACTCCGTGCGCTATCAGCCGGGCTTTCTGTTCGACTGGACGAATCTTCAGGGTGGACTTGGATGCACCGGCAACGCCAAGAAGATCATGTTCCTGTGGGCAGCGTCAGGTTCGCGATTCGATTTCATCAGCGAGAATCACTGGCTGGGCATGGGATCGGATTACGATCATCCGCTGTTCAACCAGAATGTCGGTCCCGTCGTGAGCGACGAGATGCTCGCCGACGGCAACTGGCACCGCTTCACGATTCACGTGCGGCAGAGTTCCGCGCCAACGACTCCCGACGGCCTCATTGAAGGCTGGATCGACGGCGTGCAGCGCTGGTCGTGGCCGAACGTCGCGAGCAATGCGAGCGGCGGATGGGTTCTCATGAAAGTGCCGACGACGTTCAACTCGGGATCGCCCGTGAATCAGTCCGAGTGGATGGACGGCCTTACGATCTGGAAACCGTAACGAGATTCACGACCGACCGGAATTTTCCGCCTGCCGTGCGCGCGATGCGCGGTACGCGTACGAGGTCGATGCGCATTGAGGGTCCGAGTCTGCTTCGCAGCTCGGCCCTCAATGACGCAGCCTCGCCGTCCGTGAGCATGCGGTCGCCGACCCACTCGGCCCGCACGTGGTCGACTTCGTCCTGGACGATCCGTGTCTCGGTAATCGATGAGACCGCTTTGAACACCGGGTCGAGTCTTCCGACCATCCTCCCTTCCGGCGTCACGAGAACGTCGTCCATTCGTCCCACGATTCGCGCAAGAATCGGAAATCCGCGGCCGCATCGGCAGGAGCTCGCGCCGCGCACCGCAAAGTCACCGGTCGCGTAACGCACGAACGGCATCACCGGGTTGATGAAGCCCGTTGCCACGATCTCGCCCATTTCGCCGGGCGCCGCCGGCCTGCCGTCGCGTATCACTTCGACGATTCCGTAGTCCGAATTGCAGTGATACGCGCCGTGGGAACATTGCGTGACGAACGCAGCCATTTCCGCCGCGCCGTAATGATCGTACACGCGACAGCCGAATGCGTCTTCGATCGTGCGACGCACATTCGGCCGGAGCGTTTCCGATGATGTGATGATCGCGGTCGGACGAATCGACGTGATGCACCGCTCGCGGACGTACCGGGCGATTCCTTCGATGCTGGATGGGTAACTGTCGATGACTTCCGGGTTGAAGCGCGCGAGCGCGTCGACGTAATGCGGAATCGTGTCGGCGCTGAGATGGTAGGACGAGCAGAGCAGTGAATTCCCCGCGAAGTTGCGGCGCCAATACGGAGGACGGTCCTGCCCGGGCTCGAGGATGGCGCGGCCGGCAAATGTCGCGACGCGCGGACGGGGCGGAAGATCCATCGATTCCTGGAACCGCGAGAAGAACGAATAATTCCGCTGCAGCGCGGACCGGTCGCAGTGGATCGTGAGCGGCGTGCCCGTTGTTCCGCCCGTGTGAACGCTGTGAAGTGTCCGCGCGGCGAATGCCGTGGAAATCATCGCGCGGCCGGCAGTGCGAACCTCCGCCTTGGTGAGCATCGGAATTCGCGCCAGCGCGCCAAGATCTTCCAGCGGCGCTGCCGGCAGCCGGTCGCGATAAAACGGCACCGTCGTGCGCGCATGCTGAAGCGTTTC
>DASYSH010000589.1:0-2813 GCA_036003525.1 Gemmatimonadaceae bacterium
CCGGCCTTCGACGTGCCGGAGGAGGATGCAGGAGCGGTACTCGGGGCGAAGCTGCGCGATCGCCTTCTCGATCGAGGCGCCGAGTTCCTTCGACTCCATCTCGTCGAGCGCGGACTCGTCGTCGCTCGCCACGTCGAATGACGTTGCTTCGATCTCCGACGCAGTCCCCGCGTGCGGGGAGCCGCTCATCGAGATGGTCGAGAGCTGGCGGCGGCGCAGGTGATCGATCGCGACGTTGTTGGCGATTTTGAACAGCCAGCTCGAGAGCTTGAATTCGGGCCGGTATTTGTCGATGTGGTTCAGGACCTTGATAAACGTGTCCTGCGCGAGGTCCTCGGCGGTCGCGCTGTCGCGCACCATGCGGAAGATCAGCGAAAACACGGGACGCTCGTAGCGCCGGACGAGCTCGCGGAATGCATCCTCGCGCCCTCGCTGGGCGAGCGCGACGACATCTGCGTCGGGGAGGTTCTGGAGATCGAGGAGTGTAGTGGCCGCCATTCGCGTGAGCGAAACTTGCCCGCCCTCTCACCAGCGGGCAACTTTCGCGTCTCATGACAACGCCACAATTGGAGGTTCACGACGCGCGCGCGGCCGCGGCCGGCGCACCCGTGAAGCGCTCCTACGTGCAGCGGATCTTCTCGGAGATTGCGCCACGATACGACCTGCTCAACCGGCTCCTGAGCGGCGGCATCGACAAGTCGTGGCGGCGCGCCGCGATCGCCAAGCTTGCCGTCGATCGCCGCCCTGCGGGAACCTATCTCGATATTTGCGCCGGCACGCTCGACGTCGGCGCCGCGATGTCGCGATTGCCGGGTTTCACGGGATTCGTCGTTGGCGCGGACTTCGCGGAGCCGATGCTTCGCGCGGGAAAGGGAAAGGCGGGCCCCACCGTACTGACGCCGGTCGTCGCCGATGCGCTCTCGCTTCCGCTGCGCGCGGAATCGTGCGATGGCGCCATCGTCGCGTTCGGCATTCGCAATGTGATCGATATGCCGGCGGCGTTCCGCGAGATTCTGCGCGTGCTCACACCCGGCGCGCGATTCGTCATTCTCGAGTTTTCCACGCCGCGGTCGGCAGTCGTCCGATGGACCTATGAGCTATACTCGCGCCGCGTGCTTCCGCTCGTTGGCGCGCTGATTTCCGGCCACCCGACCGCCTATCAATATCTTCCCGACAGCATTGCGCAGTTTCCGTCGGCCGACAAGCTGAAGGCGATCATGGTCGACGCAGGTTTTGCAAACGTTTCGGTCACCACTCTCACGTTCGGCGTTGCGGCATTGCACGTCGGCGAGAAACGATGAGCCTCGACACACTTTCTGAATTCATTTCTGCGATCGATGCGATCGGAGAGCTCGTGCGGGTGCGCGAGCCGGTTCGCATCGACCTCGAGCTGTGTGAGATCGCCGATCGCGTGATGAAGCAGCCGGGCGGCGGCAAGGCCCTGCTATTCGAACATCCGGTGCTGCGCGACGGATCACGCTCACCGTATCCCGTCGCCATCAACTTGTTCGGATCGATGAAACGCATGGCGCTCTCGCTCGGCGTCGACGATCTCGACGAGCACGGCGCGCGCATTACGAAGCTGCTCGACCTCAAAGTTCCCGAAGGTTTGCTCGGCAAGTTTTCGCTGCTGCCGAGGCTCATGGAGATCGCGAAATTTCCGCCGCGGGTGAAAAGCGGCGCGCCCGCCTGTCAGGAAGTTGTCTGGCGGGGTGACGAGATCGATCTGAACAAGCTGCCGATCATCACGTGCTGGCCGCAGGACGGCGGGCCGTACATCACGCTGCCGATGGTCATCAGCAAGAACCCGCAGTCGAACGTGCGGAATGTGGGCATGTATCGCGTGCAGCAGCTGTCCAGGAACACGCTTGCGATGCACTGGCAGCGGCACAAGGTCGGCGCGGCACACTGGCGCGAAATGGCGGAGCGCGGCGAGCAGATGCCGGTCGTGATCGTGATCGGCGCGGATCCCGCGTCGATCTATTCGGCGAGCGCGCCGCTGCCGCCGACGGTGGACGAATTCATCTTCGCCGGATTCCTGCGCAAGGCGCCGGTGCATCTCGCGAAGGCGCTGACATGCGATCTCGAGGTGCCGGCCGACGCCGAGTTCGTGATCGAGGGCTACATCGATCCCTCAGAGCCGCTTGTGACCGAGGGGCCGTTCGGCGATCACACCGGCTTTTATTCAGAGGCGGATCTGTATCCGCTCGTGCACGTGACCGCGGTGACGATGCGCAAGAATCCGGTGTACGCGACGACGATCGTCGGGCGTCCCCCGATGGAAGATTTTTATCTTGGCCACGCGACCGAACGAATTTTCCTGCCGCTGCTCAAGCTCACGATCCCCGAGATCGTGGACTATCACATGCCGGCGGAGGGAATTTTTCACAACCTCGTTTTCGTTTCGATCAAGAAGGAGTATCCCGGCCAGGCGTTCAAGGTGATGAACGCGATGTGGGGGCAGGGACTCATGTCGCTCGCGAAGGTGCTGGTGATCGTGGATTCGTGGGTGAACGTGCGCGACCCGCAGGAAGCGTGGTGGGTGGCGCTCAACAACATCGATCCGGAGCGCGACGCGCGGTTTACGATGGGGCCGGTGGACGTGCTCGATCATTCGAGCCGAGCGTTCACGTATGGGTCGAAGATGGGACTCGACGCGACTCGGAAGCTTCCGGAAGAGGGATTCTCCCGGAATTGGCCGCCTTTGATTGAGATGGACGGCAGGACCAAGAAGCGGGTCGATGAGATTTGGGGGAAGCTCGGGTTGGGTGAGGGGTGAGGGGGAAGATCAGTGAGGGGTGAGGGGGAAGATC
>DASYSH010000590.1:0-4649 GCA_036003525.1 Gemmatimonadaceae bacterium
ATTCCGTCGAGCGGGTTCATTCCGCGCGCGACCATGGCGCCCGACGCGCTGAGCTGCGAATACGTCGCGACGGACGACATGAACTCGTGCCCCACCAGCAGGCTGGCGAACACGAGCATCAGCACGAACGACGGCGATACGGCGAGTTCGCGCAGCTCCTTCCGGACCAGCGTTTGCACGCTGCCGCGCGGCGCGCCCGCCGCGCGTTCAGGTGAGGGCAAGAAACACCTCTTCGATGTCCCCGGCGACGCCGGCCTTCGCGCGCAGCTCGTCGAGCGTTCCTTCGCCGACACTCTTTCCCGCCGAGAGCAGCGCGAGACGGTCGCAGAGCCGCGCGGCGTCGGCGAGCTGATGAATGGACAGAACCAAGCCGCGGCCGCGCGACGCGTGCTCGCGCAGCACGAGTTCCACTTCGCGCGACTGCCTGAGATCGAGCCCGTCGAACGGCTCGTCCAGCAGGAGAAACGGCTGCGGCGTGATCAAGCCGATCGCAACCGCAACGCGCTTGCGCTGTCCTTTCGACAGTTCGCCGATCCGCTTGTCGACCAGCGGAGTGATGCCGAGCGACGAGATGATTTCATCGCGGCCGCGCGCGCGATCGCCTTTCAGTGCGTCGAAAACACGCTCGATGAACTCGAGAACCCAACCGACGCGCTGATCAGGCCATGGAGAAATCGCGTCGGGCAAATAAAAGAGCGCGCCTTTTCGCGCGCCCGGTTTGACGGCGGCATCGCCCAGCCGAACGGTGCCCGCGTCCGCGGCGAGCACGCCGGCCACGCATTCAAACAGTGTGCTCTTCCCCGCGCCGTTCGGCCCGATGACGCCGAGCAGTTCATCAGGCCTTGCGGTAAACGACGCGCCGTCGAGCGCCACCACGCCGCCGAATGTCTTTGAAAACCATTCGACGTGCAGCGATCGTCCGTTATTGCCGGTCACCGTATCTCGTGCCCACCTCTGCGATCGTCACGCACGAAGCGGCCGACATACGGCATCTTCACCGCGCGCAGCGACGCGGCGTCCAGTGTGGAGTTCATAGGAATCACCTGGTTCGCCGCGAGCAGATACGCGGTCAGCGCGTAGACTTCGTCGTTCGCGAGTGAACCCGGCTGTGTGTGCGGCATCGCGCGCCGCACGTAGTCGAACACGGTCGTCGCATACGGCCAGTAGTTGCCGATCGTGCGCGTGATTTTCGGATCGGTGGAGAAAACAAAGTTTTCGCCTTTTGGATCGCGACCGATCAGCGCCGGATACGCGGGTGGCATTCCCTCGCCCTTGGCGCCGTGACAGCTCGCGCACTTGGCCGCGAAAATTGCGGTGCCGGTTTCGACGCTGCCGCTGCCAGAGGGGAGTTCTTTGCCGTCGGGGCCGACTTCTGTGGTCCACGCCGTCATTTCAGCGGGAGTGGCGGAGCGGCCGATGGAGTAGTCGCGCGAGGGTTCGGCGTTAGCGGTTGAGTCGGAGCTGCAAGCGGTGAGCGAGCTCCCGGTTGCGAACAGCAGAACGGATGTGGTCAGACTCAAGACGCTAGACTCTAGACGCAAGACTTCGCAGAGGCGCCTCATGTTTCACCGTGGAAGAAGACTTTGCCGTCGGGCTTCACGGCCCAGCCGTAAATCGGATTGAAGTGGTAATCCGTTCCGATGCCGCGGACTTTGATCAGCTCACTGCGCGTCGGCTGCACATAGCCCGTTTCGTCCGTCGCGCGCGACATGAGCGTGGCCTCGCTTCCATTCCATTCCCACATGTGCGTGAAACGGATATGCGCTTTTCTCAGCGCGGGACCGTGCAGCGTCGCATCGCTCCAGGATTTTCCGCCGTCGGTGCTGACTTCGACGCGCGTAATTTTTCCGCGGCCGCTCCAGGCAAGGCCGCTCACGGGCAGCCAGCCTTTGCCGACCGTCGCCGGAAACGTCGGCGACGTGATCACCGATTTCGCGTCGAGTTCAAAACTGAAAATGCGCGCCTTTCCGTCGGGGAGCGGGTCGGTGTATTTCGACGTTTCCCATCGCGTCATCCACGGCGCGGTGCCGAGTTCGATGCGACGCAGCCATTTCACGTTCGAATTTCCTTCGAAACCCGGCAGCAGCAGCCTGAGCGGATAGCCCTGGGCGGGCTGGAGCGGCTCTCCATTCTGCGCCCAGACGATCATCGCGTCGTCGAAGGCCTTCTCGACCGGAATGCTGCGCGTCAGCATCACCGCATCGCTGCCTTCGGCGAGAAACCATTTCGCACCGGACTTCAACCCGCACTCGTCGAACAAAACGTTCAGCGGAACGCCGGTCCATTCGGAGTTGCTCGTCATCCCCGCGACGATCTGCACCGTTTGCTCGGGCTTCGTGTCGCGATATGCGGAGCGGCCGTTGCCCGAGCATTCCACGAAGTGCACGCGCGTCGTCTGCGGAAAGCGCTTGATGTCGTCGACCGAAAACACCATCGGGCGATCGACGAGGCCGTGAATCATCAGCGAGTGCCGCGCAGGATCGATCTGCGGTATGCCGCCGTGATGACGTTCGAAATGCAAATCCGCCGGCGTGATCGTGCCGGTCAGGTCTTGCAGCGGAGTGAGCGACGTGCCCGTCACCTGGCCAACCGGCGTGCGCACCGCGTTCACGAATCGCGACCGCGTCCCGACGGCGGCGGTGGGCGTGCCGAGCACCTTGGTGGGATCGTCGGGCAGTGGCGGAAGTGGATTCGCCGGTGCGACCGGAGGCGGAGTCGCGGCTGGCGCGGCCGCGGCGGCCTTCGCCGCCTTCGCCGCCTGCTGTCCGCGCGCCAGCGACGGAATCCCCGCGAGCACGGCGCCCCCGACGGCGCCGGCAGCACCGGCGATCAAATCGCGCCGCGTGATCGGGCTGGTGAACTCGCCGTCATCCGCGGCGCTGGAGTCCGTTGAATCACTCATTGGTCAATGCCGTGTAGGCCGCGGCAGGAGTCGCGGTGGAGGATTGAACGCGGTGTGGCCCTTGGTCGCGTACGGCACATCTTTCGGCGCGCCGCCCAGTGGCCAGTCGAACTCCTTCTGCGGAGAGTCGGGTCGTGGATGCGAGTCGATGTACGCGGCGAGATCGAATGCGTTCTGCGCGGTCAGCGATCCCGGCGCCGTCTGCGGCATGTTGTGCTGAATGAAGCTCGCGGCGCGCTCGACGCGCGCCATCGAGGCACCGATCGAATACGACATCGGACCCCAGAGCGCTGGAATCGGACTCTTGCCGCCGCCGTCGGCCTGATGGCACACCGCGCATGTCTTCGAAAAAAGAATTCCACCGTTGACCGCGTCGCCGACGAGCGTGTCCTTCATTGGAATCAGGCCGTCGACCGCTGAGAGCTTTCGGCCGATCGGCACATCGCGCGAAATGAACGAGAGATATGCGAGGATGTCCGTCATCTCCCGGCTCGCGACGGGCAGCGGCAGCCCGGCGAGCGACCGGGTCATGCAATAGTTCACGCGATCCGCGAGCGTGATGATCTGACCGCTCCTCGGCATGTACTTCGGAAACCGCGCATGCACGCCGGTCAGCGGCGCGGACGTCGGCTTGGTGCCGTCGTTCTGATGGCAGCTCGTGCATCGCATGTTCGACGCGACGTACCTCGGCAGGCTCTCCGGCGTGAACCGCAGCAGCGCGAGCCCCCGCCGGATGGCGGCGCCCATCGAGTCGTTTGGAATGTCCGCTTCGGCAGGCGGCTTCCAGGAGACGGTGTCGAACGTCACCGCGAAGCTGCCGTTGGTGGGCGGCGCCGGCGAACGCTCGAGCGTGCACGAGGCGGCCATCGCGGCCGTCGCAATGCTGAACGCGGCGCCGCGGAAGAAGGACGATCGTAAATTCATGCGCATCGGTGCTGAGACGGTAGCGCCCCGCACTCCGAGCCGCAACACTGCAGCCGTGATTCCCACCGCGCATTGTGATTGCCCGCCGCTCTGCGCGCGCCTACTTTTTGTGCATGCTCGCAGTCTTCTTCGCCACGTACGCAGCGGTGTTCCTCGCGGAGATCGCGGGCGACAAGCTCCTCTACACGACCGGCGTGCTGTCCTCCCGGTACCGGCCGCTGCCGATCATGGTCGGCGTGACGATCGCATTCATGGCGAAGATGGCGGTCGCCGTCTATGTCGGCGATTACATCGCGCATCTGCCACGGCTGCTCGTCGCGAGTCTCACCGCGGCGGGCTTCATCGGCGTCGCGTACACCGTGTGGCGCAAGCCGCTGGTGCCTCGCACGAAGAAAAAAGAGGACCACACGGCGGGAAAGGCGGCGCTCGTTTCGTTCGCCGCGATTTTTCTTTCCGAGTGGGGCGACGTCGGTCAAATCACCGCCGCGACGATGGCCGCAAAAGCGATGGCCGAGCCCACGGCGCAGCCATCATGGATTTACGTGGTGTGGGCCGGCGCGGTGCTCGCGATGGTGACAAAGGGCGCGCTCGCGGCGTCGATCGGCGCGACAGCGCGCGCGTGGATCGAGAAAACATTTTCTCCGAAAGTCATTCGCTACGGCGGGGTGGGCCTGCTGGTCCTCCTCGGCGTGCTGAGTGTACTCGAAACGTTCGGCATCGGCTGAGATAACCCATGGCCTCCGGCACCGCATCGTCCGCTGCAGAACGCCAGTCTGCGATCAAGTTCATCGTCTGCCTCGGCGCGGTGAGTCTGTTCGCCGAC
>DASYSH010000591.1:0-3945 GCA_036003525.1 Gemmatimonadaceae bacterium
ACGCTCACCATCACGGAACCCGTGACGTGGTCGCAAACCGAAAAAGTCGGCACGCGCGACTTTCTCGCTGCGGTCGCGAGCAGCATCCGCGTCTCAGGCGTCGCGCGCCATCCGCAGGGAATTAAAGAAGTCCGTCTGAACGACAATCTCGCATCGACCGCGCTCAAACCCGACGGCTCCACGGAGTTCACCGGCTTCGTTCGCGTCGAAGCGAAGATGACGAGCGCGACGGTCGAGGTGCTGACGAACGCCAACGAGCGAATCAAAACGGCCTACGCGATCACGCCGACGGAGCCGGCACCGGTCGTGCCCGCGCAAAAAGAAGCGGTGTGGGCGACCGCGACATCGGGCGCGAAGGCTACAGGCAAACGGTGGGCGGTGATCATCGGCATCAGCCAGTACGATGACCCGGAGATTCAGGGGCTCAAGTTCGCCGACCGCGACGCGCGGGCGATGTACGAATTTTTCCGGTCGCCGCTCTCAGGTCTCGGCGGGTTCAAAGCCGAGAACATGAAACTCCTGCTCAACAAAGACGCGACGTACACGAACATGAAGGTGGCGCTGTTTGATTTTCTCAAACAGGCGTCGCCGGAAGATGTCGTGTACGTCTACTTCGCAGGGCACGGATCGCCGGATCCGCAGCGTCGCAACAATCTCTACCTGCTGCCGTCCGATGCGCAGTCGGGGAGCATGGGCGGCACCGCGTTCAGAATGGACGACATGAATCGCGCGCTCGCCGAGGTGACGGCTGCGCACAAAATTCTGATTACGGATGCGTGTCACAGCGGCGGCGTGACCGTCTCGGCGCGCGGCGGTCCGGCGGACAACGCGATCAACGATGCGTTCCTGAGCCGGATGACCGTGGCGAACGGCGTCACCGCGATTCTCACCGCGAGCGACACGGTCCAGCAATCGCTCGAGGGCACACAGTGGCGCGATTCGACGAGCGAGGGTCCGACCGAAGGCCACGGCGTCTTCACCTATTTCCTGCTCAAAGGACTCCGCGGCGCCGCCGATGCGAACGGCGATCAGATCATCGATCTGAATGAGATCATGCAGTACACGAGCGAAAAGGTCGCGGAGGCTACGCGCCGAGCGCAGACGCCGGTCATCGGCAAGACGGCGTACGACGGCGCGTTCCCTGTCTCGATGGTGCTGCCGGGCGTCGAGATCGCGCACATCAGCGAGCAGGAGATCAAGGAAACCAACATGGCGACGACGATCGGGCTGAGCCTCGCGTCGTTCCCGTGGGTGCCGTCGGTCGATTCGCTCGTGATGGTCGTCGGCGGCGCGCGCGACACGCTGCGCGCGCTCTTGAAGAATGACAATCGCGATGCCGTTCCGGCGAACTATCTCGATTGGAGTTCGAGCAATCCGTCCATCGCGCGCGTCGATGCGCGGGGAATCGTCACGCCATTGAGTGGCGGCACTGTGCAGATCACGGCGTCGAACGAAAAAGCGCGACGCGACGTGAAGACGCTCATCCACGTTCTGCCGCAGCCGACCGACATCCAATTCCTGCCGGCGCCCGACTCGCTCACGCTCGTGCTGACCGAGAGCTTCCAGGTGAAGGCGGACCTTCTGATCGGGGCGGCCGACTGGCATCGCGGCATGGCGCCGCAGGTCACGATCGACGACACGCTCGCCGTTCGTCAGCAACCCGGATTGGAATTCGTTGCCTACCGCCAGGGGACGACAGTCCTCACGGCGAGCATCGCCGGCAAGGTCAAGCACTGGAAGATTCGCGTCGTGCCTCCGAATGTGAAAATCCACGCGCTCCCGAACGCGCTGCCGCTCAGCGACAGCGTTCTGCTCGGCGCGTCGCGCACGCGGCCCGACGCGTCGGTACTCGGTGACGCGCCGAATGTCGTGTGGCGATCTGTCGACACGACCCATGCCGTAGTGCACAACGGATATCTCGTCGCGCGCGGAATCGGCAAGGCGCAGGTCATCGCCGTACTCGGCAACGCTGCGGACACGACGACGACGTTCGTGCTCGGCGAGCTGCTCGTCGGTATCGAGGGCAAAGACGGGCGTTCGATCGTCACGACCGGACTCGGAGGCGGCAGGCAGGTACCGCTGTTGCCGAAAGGATTCAACGGCGGCTCGCCGGCGCTTTCACCGGCGGGCGACCGCATTGCGTTCGTATCGAACAAACGGATTTTCGTGATGGATCCCGATGGCACGAATCCGCGCCGGCTTACGCCGGACATGAAAGGAATGCTCGGCGTCCGGCTCTCCACATACGAAGAACTCAATCCTGCGTGGACGTACGACGGAAAACGCGTCGTCTTCGTATCGAGCGCGATGGGGAACTATGAGGTCCTCTCGATCTCCGCGGACGGCAAGGATGTTCAGCGTCTGACGAACACGAGTCAGATGGAGCGCAATCTCGTCGCGGCTACCGACGGCCCTCGTATCGCGTACGACCGCGTTACTGCCGGGGAAGACGCGGACCTGGTGCTCAGCATGTCCGATGGAGTGCAGCCACAGCAGATCCATCACGAATTCGGATTCGACGAGACGCACTACGCCGCGATCAAGCCGCGATTCCTGCCGAGCGCGACGGGCTCACTCCTTTTTGTGAAACACTGGGGCGGATCGGACGGCGAGTCGTTGAGCATCATGGATCTCAAGCCCGGAAATACGACGAAGGACCTGCTTCCGCCGGTGAAGAACAACGCGATCCTGTATGCGGTCTCGCCCGATGGGAAGTTCATCGCTGTGCATCGCGCGGCCGAGTGGGGGCAAACGAACACGTCGATTTCGATCATCAATCTCGAAGGCGCGCCGATCACGAATTTTTCGCTCGGCACCGGAGTGGAGATCAAGAGTCTGTCCTGGGGAGCGTCACCCGTAACCAAACTCAAGGGGGAAAAGTGATTTCACGTTTTGTGCGTGCCGCGATTGCAGTCGCGGCTCTTTCGACGACGGCGTCGGCGCAATTCTCTTCGGACTTCCCAGGGGTGCCGCGCGGCGCTATTTCGAGCCGCGGCGGCACGCAGGCGCGCACGGAATGGACCTTTACTGGAAATAAAATTCCAGGCGCGACGGCGGCGGGCGATTCCGCCGGCGGCGGCATCCGCGTCGGCATCGGGCGGAGTTATCGCATCGCCGATCAGTTCGAACTCGGTTACGACTTCACGTTGCTCGACGTGAACGTGCAGATGCCGCCGACCGCGCCGGCGGGCGCGCCGAAATCTTCAACGTATCTGCGCGGAAATGCGGCGTACGCGTTCAAGATCGGCGCCAAGATGCGTCCGTACTCGTCGATCGATCAGGACGGAAACGGAATCGAGGCGTCGTTCGGCGTTGCGTATCAACCGACGCTGCAGACGCTGTATGGCTACGCAACAAACGGCGACTCCAGCCACACCGGCGGTCAATTCGCGAGCACCACGACGGGAACTTCGCCGGCCTTGTACAAGGGCAATCCGTTCGCGAGCGTACGGTCGACACTCGTGCTCGCGGGGATGGGGAGTTACCGCTCGAAACGTTTCAACGCGGACGCGGCGATCACGAACGAAACGGTTGGGAGCGCAGGCTCCTCTGCTGATCCCTCGCCGGTCACCAGCTACAACGGTCTCGCCCTTCGACTCGGCGGCACGTATCGCCTGACGCGCGGCTTCGCGGTCGGCGCATCGTATTGGGGTTCGGGCGCGCCGCCGTGGCGCGACGACATTCGTGTCGACGTTGCAGGGAAGAGCAAGGCGACGAACTATGCGCTGCTCCTCCAATTCGGAGCGGAAGCCGAAGGTGGCACGGATCTCATGGTTTCGTCACCGACGGGAAACTTCGGCCAGTCCATCCGCATTTATCTGCGGACGCGGACAACGCGCTAGCTGTCGCCACCGGAGACGTTGTTTCGGGAAACTGGCAGGTCGAGCTCATGACTCACGGGTCGGGAGTGTCAGAACTCGTCCTTCGGAGCTGCGAGCTCTAGCA
>DASYSH010000592.1:0-1896 GCA_036003525.1 Gemmatimonadaceae bacterium
GCGCTTCCGTCGCGCCGCGTCACGGTGAATCTCTCGCCCGCGGACGTTCGCAAAGAAGGAACGGCGTTCGATCTCCCAATCGCGCTTGGACTGCTCGCCGCGACTGGTCAGCTGGAACTCGCCGCGCTCGATGGTCTTCTAGTTGCGGGTGAACTGGGGCTCGACGGATCGATCCGCGAGATTCGCGGCGCGCTGCCGCTCGCGCGCGCAGCGTCCCGCGCGGGAGTGCGCGCGCTGGTGATTCCGGTCGGAAACGCGGCCGAAGCCGGGCTCGTCACGACCGCTCGTCTGTCCGGCGCCCTTACCCTGCGCGCGCTCGTGGAATCGCTGCAGAAGAAAATTCTTCCGCCCGGGCCGATGCCGCCGGCGCGTGAAAACGAGCCGCGCGACGCGCTCGATTTCGCAGATGTCATCGGTCAGCCTGCCGCAAAGCGCGCACTGGAAATCGCCGCCGCCGGATCGCACAATGTGCTGCTTGTCGGTCCGCCGGGCACGGGCAAAACGATGCTCGCGCGCAGGTTGCCGGGGATTCTGCCGATGCTCGATGAGAGCGAACTGCTCGAGGTGGTCGCTGTGCATTCGGTCGGCGGCTTGCTGCCGCCCGGGACAATTCCGTCGCGCACACCGCCATTTCGCGCGCCGCATCACACGATATCGATGGCCGGACTGGTCGGAGGTGGGCCCGGGCCGCGTCCCGGCGAGGTGAGTCTCGCGCATCGCGGCGTGCTTTTTCTCGACGAGCTCCTCGAGCTTCCACGTCACGTGCTCGACGCGATGCGGCAGCCGCTCGAGGATGGGCGCGTGGTCATCGCGCGCGCGGCGCATGCGGTCGCGTTTCCAGCGCGCTTTCAATTGGTCGGCGCGTGTAATCCATGTCCGTGCGGAAGAGCGGGGGACCCGGGTGGTGTTTGCTCGTGCAGCAGCGCCGACATCGAGCGATACTCGGCGCGCCTCTCAGGCCCTCTCGCCGATCGCATCGATCTTCATGCGCACGTCGGACCCGTGTCACTCGCATCGCTTGGCGGCGAAAATACGGAGGAGCGATCGGAAGCCGTTCGCGCGCGGGTCGAGGCGGCGCGGCAGCGCCAGCGATTGCGCTATGCGAGACTCGCCGGAACGCGCACGAACGCGGAGGTCGCCGGGCGATGGCTGCTCGCGCACGGAAAAATCGCGGAGACCGCCCGGGCACTTCTGGAAAACGCCGCGAATCGCCTCGGGCTGAGCGCGCGGGGCTATCATCGCGCTCTGCGAGTCGCGCGCACGATCGCCGATCTCGACGGCTCGGCCGACGTAACCGACTCGGCGGTCGCGGAATCGCTCAGATATCGCGCCGCACCGAGGCCGTGACGGTCGGGAGTGGTATTATCGGACTCGCCCGGCCAGATTACGGGCCAATCCCGATAAAACAAATCGGCATATATCCCGATCTGCATGTCGGGCGCCGACTTCCGTTTCGCGGTCTCCCGAGAAAATGTCGCCGCCGCCTTCAACCGATTCGTCCACAGAAAAGCTCTCCGGAGGCCGGATTGCGCTGCTCACTGCGGCGTGTCTCGGCGCGCTGATCGTCGCGAGCGTGATGGTGTGGCAGGGATTCAGCGCCAGCGGAAATCCCGACCCAAACGCGCCGGCCAACAGCGCGCCCGTCGCGGTGCTCGATATCGGCGTGCTCACCTTTCGCGAGGGGCTCGAGTGCGTTCTCGTCCTGTCCGCAATCACTGCGAGCATGACGGGCGCGGCGACTCTCTATAGAAAGCCGATCGCGTGGGGAGCGAGCGTCGCGTTCGTTGCGACCATCGCGACCTGGTTCGCGGTTGTGGGACTGCTCGGCGCGCTCTCGGGCAATGTTTCGGCGCTCCACATCCAGGCGGCCACGGGACTCGTCGCGATCATCGTCCT
>DASYSH010000593.1:0-8644 GCA_036003525.1 Gemmatimonadaceae bacterium
CGCTGAATGACCCGTCCGACTGCAGTAATCGTTTCCGGCGCGCGAACGCCCACCGGCCGTTTTCTCGGCGGACTCTCATCACTGTCCGCGCCGGACCTCGGCGCCGCCGCGATTCGCGCGGCGGTCGAGCGCGCCGGGATCGACGCCGCGCAGATCGACGAAGTGATCATGGGCAATGTCGTGCAGGCGGGTGTGGGCCAGGCGCCGGCTCGCATCGCGATGATCCGCGCCGGGATTCCCGCAACCGTTCCCGCGTACACCGTGAATAAAGTTTGCGGCTCGGGATTGCAGGCGGTGATGCTCGCGGCTCAGGCGATCAAGGCCGGCGATGCGAGCGCGCTCGTCGCAGGCGGGATGGAGTCGATGTCGAACGCGCCGTATCTGATTTACGGGATGCGCGGCGGCGTGAAGTTCGGCGATCAGCCGCTCGTCGACGGACTCATCCGCGACGGCCTCTGGGATTCGTTTGGCCAGGTCCATATGGGCGGCTATGCGGAATACACCGCGAAAAAAGCCGGCATCACCCGCGCGCGGCAGGACGAGTTCGCGTATCAGTCGCATATGAAGGCCGTCGCCGCGATCGAAGGCGGAAAATTCGAAAAAGAAATCGTGAAGATCGAAATTCCCGGCAAGAAGGGACCGACGATCGTCTCGACCGACGAAAGTCCGCGCAAAGACACCACCCTCGGCGCGCTCGCGAAATTGCGTCCGGCGTTTCCGAAAGACGCGCCGAAGGACATGAAGCCCGACGAACTCACGATCACGGCGGGCAACGCGCCGGGACTTTCCGACGGCGGCTCGGCGCTCGTGGTGACGAGCGAGGAATACGCAAAGGCCCACGGACTTCCGGTGCTCGCGAAGATCACCGGTTACGCGAGCGCCGGTGGCGAGCCGCGCGATTTGTTCTTCGCGCCGATTCTCGCCGTGCAGAATCTCATGAAGCTCACCGGCGCGAAAATCGGAGACTACGATTTGATCGAGGCGAACGAAGCGTTCGCCGCGCAGGCACTCGCCGACGGCGACGGTCTCAAGTGGGACTGGAACCGGGTGAACGTGAACGGCGGCGCCATCGCCCTCGGACATCCGATCGGATCGAGCGGCGCGCGGGTGCTCGTGACTCTGTTGCACGCGATGCACGATCGTGGCGCGCGGACCGGACTGGCCACGCTGTGCCTGGGCGGCGGAAATGCGGTCGCGCTGAGCGTGGAGAGAGCGTGACGGAGAGTTGTATTTGAGTCAGTCTAGAGTCTAAAGTCTATGGTCTAGAGTCTGAGAACCCGCGGTTTGCGGTTCTGAACTGCGAACTACGGGTTTTTCAGACTCTAGACAAAAGACGCTAGACTCCAGACTGACTCAACTCTCCCTCTGCTCAATCTGCGCCTGACTCCGACTCCGTGAGCTTTTTTCATACCGAGTCCGGCCGGATGCGCGTCATCTGGCGCATCGCGTTCTTCGTGCTCGCAACGGTCGCGGGCGGACTATTCGCGGCGAACGTCGTCTACAGCATCGTTGCGCTCACGCCCATCGTCGATCTCGCGCGCCAGTATGCCGTGTCGCTGGCGGATTTCGGTGAACTGCTCGCACTGCTGATCGGCACGTACGCATCGCTTCGAATCGTCGACGGCCTGCGCGATCGGGTATGGTCACGCATTGGCCTCGGCCAACCCGAGCTCCGCCCGAAGCTTCTGATGATCGGATTCGTCGCGGGCACGCTCGGCATTCTCGTTCCATGCGCCATCCTCATTGTCGCCGGACGGTTCAGCTTCGAAACGCAGCCGGCCGAACTTGTGTCATGGTGGTCCGCGTCGCGTGGCGCGCTGTTCATGCTCGTTCCGGCCGCGTTTGTCGAAGAGCTCGCGATGCGCGGATACCTGCTGACCACGCTGATCGAAAGCACCGGCACCTGGTCGGCCGTCGCGATCACGAGCGTCGTGTTCGCAATGCTCCACCTGCTCAATCCCGATCCGACCGTGCTGTCCACGGCCATGGTTGCGCTCGCCGGCGTCTTTCTCGCGACCGTTCGGTTGACCACGGGAAGCCTTTGGGCCGCCGGCATCGCGCACCTGGCATGGAACCTTGCGCAGGCAGTCGTTTTACACGCTCCAGTGAGCGGTCTGCCGATGCCGACGCCCGGCTATCGCCTTGTGGATCACGGACCTGTGTGGCTAACCGGCGGAGAGTGGGGGCCGGAAGGCGGAATTGCCGCCGCTGGAGGGATGTTGCTTGCTACCTTTCTGCTGGTGAAATTCGTGCCGCCACGCGATGCGGCCATTCAGATACGTATCGGCTGGAATCCGGATTGGAGATCGACGAGAAATGGCTGATGTGATTGCAGTGATCGGCGCAGGCCAGATGGGCAACGGCATCGCGCATGTCTGCGCGAGCGCGGGACTCAACGTGACGATGATCGACGTCTCCGACGCGGCGCTCGCCAAGGGGCGCGCGACGATCGAAAAGAATTTCGAGCGTCAGATCAAAAAAGGCTCGATCGACGCCGCGACGCGTGATGCCGCGCTCGCGCGACTTTCCACCAGCGGGGATCTCGGCGCCGTGAAAGGGGCGACGTTCGCCATCGAAGCCGCGACCGAAAACTCAGACCTGAAATTCAAGATCTTCGCGGAACTCGACCGGCTCGCCGACGCGAACACGATTCTCGCGTCCAATACGAGTTCGATCTCGATCACCGAAATCGCCGCTCGCACCAAGCGTCCCGGCCAGGTGATCGGCATGCATTTCATGAATCCGGTTCCGGTGATGCAGCTCGTCGAGATCATTCGCGGCCTCGCCACGAGCGATGCAACGCTCGCGAGCACCAACGCACTCGCCATCGCGCTCGGAAAAACGCCTGTTGAGGCGCAGGATTATCCGGGCTTCATCGCGAATCGCATCCTGATGCCGATGATCAACGAGGCGGTCTATTGCGTCATGGAAGGTGTCGGCACGCCCGAGGCGGTCGACACGGTCATGAAGCTCGGCATGAATCACCCGATGGGCCCGCTCGCCTTGGCGGATCTGATTGGACTCGATACGTGTGTGGCAATTCTCGATGTCCTGCACAAGGGACTCGGCGATCCGAAGTACCGCGCTTGCCCGTTGCTGCGGAAGTACGTCGCGGCCGGATGGCTCGGGCGTAAAACCGGACGAGGTTTTTACGAGTACAAGTAGATGGAGCGCTGCGGACGACCCGTAGAAGTAGGTCAACTGCCGTCCGCCGTCCCAGCCGCCGTCTGCCGTCCGCCGTCTGTCGTCCTTTTTTGAGAAAATGCGTCTCCAATCTTTGACCGCGCTCACTCCCGATCAGGCCGAAATCCAGCGGCTTGCGCGCGAGTTCGCGCAAAATGAAATCGGTCCGTGCGCTGCAGAGTGGGACCGCCGTGGACATTTCGAGCCGAGACTGATCAAACAGATGGGCGATCTCGGATTTCTCGGCATGCTCGTCCCCGAAAAACATGGCGGGCTCGGACTCGACAACCTCACCTATCTGATCGCGCTCGAAGAGATTGCGACGGTCGACGCGTCCGCCGCGGTCATGATGTCGGTGCACAACTCGCTGCCGACGCAGATGATTCTCCGCTTCGGCAGCGACGCGCAGCGCGAACGCTTCCTCGAACCGATGGCGCGCGGCGAATTGCTCGGCGCGTTTGCATTGTCCGAGGCCGAGGCGGGTTCGGATGCCGCGTCGCTCACGACGCAGGCTGTGCGCGACGGCGATTCGTGGGTGATCAACGGCTCGAAGTCGTGGGTCACCAGCGGGTCGCATGCCGGAGTGATCGTCGCGATGGCGCGGACCGATACTCCGGATATGCGTCGCGGCGCGCGCGGCATCTCGACCTTCATTCTGACGCCGGACCTGCCGGGATTCAAAATCGGCAAGAAGGAAGACAAGATGGGCCTGCGCGCGTCGCCGACCGTGCAGCTCTCGTTCGAAGACATGCGTGTGCCCGCCGATCGCATGGTTGGGCAGGAAGGGCAGGGCTTTGTGTACGCGATGCAGTCGCTCGAGCACGGCCGCCTGGGAATTGCGGCGCAGGCGATCGGAATTGCGCAGCATGCGCTCGATCTCAGCGTCGCGTACTCGAACGAGCGGCGCCAGTTCGGCCAGCCGATCGGACAGTTCGAAGGAATTCAATTCAAACTCGCCGACATGGCGGCGCGCGTGCACGCCGCGCGCGCATTGCTGCATGCCGCGGCCGTCGCAAAAGATCGCGGTGATGGGGTCGGACCGCATACATCGATGGCCAAATTGGTCGCCAGCGAAGCCGCGATGTGGGTCACGACCCAGGCCATTCAGGTGTTCGGCGGCGTGGGCTACATGAAAGATTATCCGGTCGAACGCCTGTTCCGCGATGCAAAAGTAACCGAGATTTATGAAGGCACTTCTGAAATTCAACGTATTGTCATAGGGAGAGCATTGACGCAGTCATGAAATTATTTGAAACGATGCAAACGCTCGGGCACGAACAGGTTGTTTGCTGCTACGACAAGTCCTCCGGATACCGCGGCGTCATCGCAATCCACGATACGACGCTCGGTCCCGCGCTCGGCGGCTGCCGTTTCTGGAACTATGCGTCCGACGAAGAAGCGATCACGGACGCGCTGCGCCTCTCGCGCGGCATGACCTACAAGAATGCCGTCGCCGGGTTGAATCTCGGCGGCGGCAAGTCGGTGATCATCGGTGACAATCGCACGGCGAACCGTGAAATGATTTTTCGCGCGCACGGGCGTTTCGTCGAGTCGCTCGGCGGCCGCTATGTGACCGCCGAAGATGTCGGCACCGGAACGGCCGACATGGATTACGTGCACATGGAGACCGAGTACGTCTCGGGTCTCGCAAACCGTTCGGGGGATCCGTCGCCCGTCACGGCGCACGGCGTGTTTCGTTCGATCGAAGCGAGCGCGAAGTGGCGCTGGGGTTCGCCGTCGCTCGCCGGAAAAACGATTCTCGTGCAGGGGCTGGGCAACGTGGGCAACTATCTCATGAAGGAGCTGACCGCCGCCGGCGCGAAACTGATCGTCACCGACATTCGCAAGGAAAAAGTCGATCACGCGGTGAAGGAATACGGCGCCAAGGCCGTGACCGACACGGAGATTTATTCGCAGCAGGCCGATATCTACGCGCCCTGCGCGCTGGGCGCGACGATCAATGACGAGACGATCCCGCATCTGAAAGTCGAAATCGTCTGCGGCGGCGCGAACAATCAGCTCCTCGAAGCGCGCAAGCACGGCGAGGCGCTCGAGAAGCGCAACATTCTCTACGCGCCCGATTTCGTCGCGAACGCCGGCGGCGTGATCAATGTCTACAGCGAGCTCGCCGGCTGGACGCGCGAGCGCTCGCTGCGCAAAGCGGATGAAATCTTCGACACGCTCCTCGGCGTTTACGCGATCGCGAAGGAGAAGGGGATTCCGAGCTACGAAGCCGCCGACGAACTCGCCGAGCGTCGCGTTGCCGCTGTTCGCGGTCTCACGAAGACCTGGCCGCAGTGGCCGCGGAAGAGCTGAAAAAAATGGCGGAGCGAATTCCGATCGCGTCTGATCACGCAGGCTTCGAGATGAAAGAAAAGATCTCGAAGGCGCTCACGGCGCTCGGATTCGATGTGCAGGACATGGGCCCGTCGTCCACGGCGTCGGCCGACTATCCCGATTACGGACACCCGCTTGCCGAGCAGGTTTCGACCGGCGCCGTGAAGCGCGGCGTGCTGATGTGCGGCACGGGACTGGGCATGTCGTACACTGCCAACCGCCATCCGCATGTGCGCGCGGCGGTTGCTTGGACGCCCGAGATCGCCGCGCTCGCGCGCCAGCACAACGACGCGAACGTTCTGGTGCTCCCCGCGCGTTTCATATCAGACGAAGACGGCGTCGCCATATTGAAGGCGTGGCTCGAGACGCCGTTCGAAGGCGGCCGCCATGAGCGGCGCGTGGAAAAAATCGAACTCGATAAAGGCGGAGACAACAAGTGACCGACTGGACGACGTGGGACCGGTGTCCTCCGGGCGAAGCGCTGCGCGAAGTGGATCCCGAGATCGCTGCGCTGATCGAAGAAGAGAGCGCGCGCCAGTCGGACGGACTCGAGCTGATTGCCAGCGAGAATTTCGTTTCGCCCGCGGTGCTGGAGGCGATGGGATCTCCGCTCAACAACAAGTACGCGGAAGGACTTCCGGGCAAGCGGTATTACGGCGGCTGCGAAATCGTCGATCAGGTCGAGCAACTCGCGATTGACCGCGCAAAGCGGCTCTTCGGCGCCGACCATGCGAACGTGCAGCCCCACGCCGGCGCGCAGGCGAATGCCGCGGTGTATCTCGCGTTCCTGAAGCCGGGCGAGACCGTGCTCGGTCTCGACCTTTCGCAGGGCGGCCATCTCACGCACGGCTCGCCCGTGAATTTTTCCGGCCTGATGTATCACGCGGTGCATTACGGCGTGAACGATGAAGGGTTGATCGACTACGATCGCATGCGCGAACTCGCGATCGAGCACAAGCCGAAGATGATCATCGCGGGATACAGCGCGTATTCGCGAGTGATCGATTTCGCGAGATTCGCGGCCGTAGCGAAGGAAGTCGGCGCGATTCTCATGGTGGACATGGCGCATTTCGCCGGTCTCGTCGCGACCGGACTGTATCCGTCGCCCGTTCCGCATGCGGATGTCGTCACGACGACGACGCACAAGACGCTGCGCGGACCGCGCGGCGGACTGATTCTCTGCAAAGCGGAGCATGCGAAAGCGGTCGACAAGGCCGTGTTCCCCGGCACGCAGGGCGGCCCGCTCGAGCACGTGATCGCCGCGAAAGCCGTCTCATTCAAAGAGGCGCTCGAGCCGTCGTTCAAAGTGTATTGCACGCGCGTCGTCGAGAACGCGCGCGCTCTCGCGGCGGCACTCGCGAAGCGCGGCTTCACGATTGTGAGCGGCGGCACGGATAATCACCTGATGCTCGTCGATCTTCGCTCGAAGGGGCTCACCGGGAAGGTCGCGGAGCAGGCGCTGAACTCGGCGGGAATCACGGTGAACAAGAACACGGTGCCGAAGGAAACGCAGTCCCCGTTCGTGACGAGCGGCATTCGCATCGGCACCCCCGCTGTGACGACACGGGGGATGGGAGTGGTACAGATGGAAAAGATCGCTGAGCTGATCGAGACGGTGCTTGCGGCGCCGGAAGATTCGTCGGTGCAGGCGCGGGTGAAGGAAGAAGTGAAGGGGATGGCGGGGGAGTTTCCGCTGTACCCGACGGCGGAGGTTTGAAAAGCAAACGGCAATAGTTTGTGGATTGTGGTTAATTGGCATGTGGTGACTGGTACCATTGAACCAAGCACCAATCTCCACAATCCATAAACCATTTTAGTTTTCAGTTGTGGTGCTGTTTGGAAAGCAGCACTTTCCGTAGTTGCCCGGACCATTGAATGAGCGAGGTTTGAGTGCCCGAACTGGCTTTCCGAGACGGCGTGATGGACCGCATCAGACTCCGCGAACCTCGTTTTCACGAGGCCGCGTATCTGTTCGTCCTGTCCGCTCTCGAATTCAGCCAGGCTCGCCTCACCGAACGCCGCCACATCACGGGAAAGGAACTCGCCGAGTCGTGCCGCGATCTCGCGATCCAGCGGTACGGCGTGCTCGCGCGCATGGTGCTTGAGCACTGGGGCGTGACGTCGACGGCGGATTTCGGCAACATCGTGTTCACGCTCGTCGATCTCGGATTGCTGCTGAGCCAGGCGACCGACACCCGCGATGATTTCGCCGGCGTCTTCGATTTTCAGGACGCCTTCGACCGCGACTATCCCTGGAACGCAGCGCCGGCCGCGTAGCGCGGCTTCGCTCCGGAACATCGCGCAAGAAAAAATGAGCGTTCGCGTCGTGAGCGCATCGCAGGCGGCAGAACTCGATGCGGCCGCGATTGCGGCCGGCGTCCCGTCCCGATCGCTGATGCAGGCCGCGGGCCGCGCAGCCGCTGGACTCGTGCTGAGCCGGTTCCCGCTCGAATCGTCGCGCGGTGTCGCGGTGTACGCGGGGCCCGGCAACAACGGCGGCGATGCGTGGATCGTCGCGGCAGAGCTCGCGCGGCAGGGCGTGCGCGTGCGGATGTTCGAAGCGTCGCCCTCGCGCACACCCGATGCGATCGACGCGCGTGAGCGCGCGAGCGCCATGCTCACGCACACGCCGCCGGATGGATCCGAAGGCGTGATCGTCGATGGCCTGCTCGGCACCGGGTCGCACGGCGCGCCGCGCGCGGATATCGCCGAAGCAATCGGGCGAATCCAATTCGCGCGATCGTCCACGGATGGGAGCGGCGCGCGGATCGTCTCACTCGACATTCCGAGCGGTATCGACGCGACGACGGGCGACGCGCCCGGCGTCCACGTCCGCGCGGATCTCACCGTCACGTTCGGCGCGATGAAACGCGGCCTGCTCGTGAATCGCGACGCGGCCGGTGCGATCGTCGTCGTCGATATCGGACTCGGCGAGCGCGCGGCGCATTCCGGCGACGCAATAGCACTCTTCGATCGCGACATGACGATCGATGCCGTGGCGCCGGTCGCCGCGGACGCGCACAAGGGTACGCGCAAACGTCTCGTGATCGTCGGCGGATCGCGCGGGATGGCCGGATCGACGATTCTTGCCGCCCGCGGCGCGTTGCGCAGCGGGATCGGGATG
>DASYSH010000594.1:0-5911 GCA_036003525.1 Gemmatimonadaceae bacterium
TCATCGGCGGTCTCACTGGCGCACTGATATTGATGATCGTGAACAGCGGACTCGTGCGGTATACATACAAGCATCCGCGCCTCCGCCGATGGGTCGAAGGGCGCCCGGACGAGCTCGTGAGGGACGGGCATGTGATCTCGAGCGCGCTCGCGCACAATCAGATCACGCGCGAGGAGCTGATCGCCGCCGCGCGAAAGCAGGGAGTCGAGCACTTGGGCGACGTCGCCTGCGCGCGGCTCGAGGTGAGCGGCGCGGTGAGCTTCCTCGTGAAAGAGCCGACCGAACTGCAGCGGTTTCACAGTGACATTGTCGCGCGTCTCGAGGCCATCGAGCGCAAACTCGCGGGCCCGCAGGAAAAAACGCCGTCGGGCAGCGCGTCGTAGCAGATTTGGATTCGTCCCCCCATCGATCGGAGAGCAAATCATGAAGCAGAATTCCATTCACACCTCGGCATTGGCGGCGATGCTCGGTCTCGCGACTCTCGCGCCGCACCTGCGCGCGCAAGGCGGGACCGACGTGTGGATCGTGCCGATGAAAATGACGGGGATCGGCGTGAGTTTCGGCGATCCGCGCAACGTCACGGATCGCAAAGGCTACGACAACCAGCCGTCGTTCACCTTGAAGGGCGACGCGGTGATGTACACGTCGGTCGACGATGCGGGAAAAACGGACACGTGGAAATTCACGCTCCCCGATGGAAAGCCGGTGCGCGTGACCACGCTCCCGATGAGTGTCTACTCGCCGACGCAAACACCGGACGGGAAGACTTTTTCGGTGATTCGTGTCGAACCCGATTCGACGCAGCGTCTCTGGCGCATCCCGATGGACGGTCAGGGCGCGCCGTCGAAGATCAACAACGATCTCAAGATCGGCTATCACGTGTGGACGGGGGATCATTCGCTGGTCGTCTACGTGCTCGGCTCGGGCGGACGCGGCGGCACGCCGAGCACGCTGCAGATCATCGACGATCACAACGGAAAGGCGGAAGTCGTCGCCACGAACGTCGGACGCGCGCTGGCAAAAATTCCGGGACGCGACGCGGTCACGTTTCAGCAGCTCGGGAAGGACACGCTCCCGTGGATCACCGACCTCGATTTGAAAACGAAAGCGACGCGCGAACTCGTGCAGGCTCCGAAAGGCGCAGAGTACCATGTATGGGCGCCGAATGGGGCGCTGCTGACCGCGGTCGGCTCGGGGATCTTCCGCTACACGGATGACGGGTGGGCGCCGATCGCGAATTTCGAAAAGTTCGGGGTGAAGAACATTTCGCGCATCGCGGTGAGCCCGAAGGGCAATTGGTTTGCATTCGTCGCGGACGACAAAGCAGCGCCGTGAGCCACGCACCGACGCCGGCCGGGGATTTTCACAACTCTTTCGGGCCGCAGGCGAATCGCTATCGCGAATTTCGCCCGCGGTATCCGGCGGCGCTCTTTCACTATCTGGCGGTTGCGGGAACGGGGACGCGCGCGGCGTGGGATTGCGCGACGGGCAACGGTCAGGCCGCGGTGCGACTCGCGGAGCGTTTCTCCCGCGTGACCGCTACGGATCCGAGTGATGCCATGATCGCACAGGCGATCCCGCATCCGCGCGTCACGTACTCGGTGGCCAAGTACGAATCGGGATTGCCCGATCGCAGCGTGAATCTCGTGACGGTCGCGCAGGCGCTGCATTGGTTCGATCTCGACCCATTCATTCACGAGGTGCGCCGCGTGCTCGTGCCCGGCGGCGTGCTCGCCGCGTGGTGCTATTCGAAGTGCACGGTCGATTCGAGTGTCGATGACCTCGTCGAAATGTTCTACTCGGTGACGCTCGGGCCGTTCTGGTCCAAGGAGCGCCGTCTGGTGGATGAGCGATACCGGACGATCGTGCTGCCGCTGGACGAGCTCGCGCCGCCACCGTTTGAGATGATCGAGCAATGGTCGCTCGCGGAGTTCGCCGGTTATATCCGTACGTGGTCCGCGGTGAACAAATTCATCGAGGCGCGCGGCGAGGAACCGGTGCGGACATTCGAAGAAGCACTCGGTCAGATGTGGGGGGATCCCTTGCAGAAGCGGAGGATCAAGTTCCCGATCCACTGCAGGATCGGGGAGATCCGGTAGTGAGAGTCTTGAGTCTACAGTCTAAAGTCTAGAGTCTGAAAACCCGCAGTTCGCCGTTCCGAGCTGTGAACTGCAAACCCGGGGTTGTCAGACTCTAGACTCCAGACTCTAGACTTTAGACTCTGAACTTTAGACTCATCCGCGGGGCTTGTATGCCCGCGCGGAGCAGGGCATCGTTCAAGTTCCTCCACCCGCGTTCCGATGACACCAGGAAGAGCCACTCCAGCGCGCAGCACATCAGCGGTGTCCGATCCGATTCTGCATGCGGCGGACGCGCTCTTTCGTGCGGCAATAGAAGCGGGCCGTCAGCACGAGCGCGTCGCGCGCTGCGGCGGACGCGGATGCTCCGACGACGAACTCGGCGAAATGGCCGAGCTATGCGAACTGGGACACCGTCATCTCGCGGCGCGCACGGCGGCGTGGGAAGAGGCCGCTGCCGCGGGTCAGGGGAAGCGCGACGACGCGTTCTGGCATGCGACGAACGCGCTCTGGCATGCGAGCCGCGAATATTCGCGCCGCCATCATTCGTGCGACGCGCTGACGAGCAAGGCCGCCCGCCGGTCGACCGACGCACTCGGCGCGCTGACGCTCGAGTACGAACTCGAAGCGTCCGCGTTGCTCGCGCTCAACCACGCCGTGACGGCCTATCGCAAAGTTCGCAGCGACGCGGAGTAACTCCACTCTGCGAGCTAGCCCGTTCGCGGGATAGATGGCTGAGCGCGCCTCTGATAGACTTGGACGCAGATACCGGCAGGAATACCTGACATGTGAACCTTTCTCAACGGAAAGGGGTGTCAGAGTGACCAATGCCTCGCCGCGGCGCGGGCCGCACACGGAGACCCAATGATTTTTTCGTTCGCTGTCGCCACGGCTCTTGCAATCGCACCCGTCGACACCGTTCCGGCGGATACCGTGGCTGCACCTGCCGCGATCTCGGCCCCGTTCATCGAAGCTCCGGTCGGAGTCGGCGCACGCGCAATCGTTGATGACACGACGCCGTCCCGCCGCAGAAAGGCCATCGAAGTCTCCGACTCGTACGCGCTGCGGCTGAAAATCCATTACATCGCGAGTTACGCGACCATTCCGATTTTCGCCGCGCAGGCGATCGTCGGCGAGCAGCTCTATAACGCCGAGAACAAGGGCAACCCGCCGCCTGCTGGAATGAAGGGCGCGCACGATGCCATCGCCGTCGCTCTCGCCGGCCTGTTCGGAGTCAACACGATCACGGGCGCGTGGAACTGGTGGGAGACGCGCCATCAGGAGAAAGGACGGACATGGCGCACGGTTCACGGCGCGCTGATGCTCCTCGCGGACGCCGGATTTGCGTACACCGCGGCGCTCGGCTCGAACGCGCAGTTTCAACGGAACGGCGGCAATCCCGCGCGCGATCTGCACCGTAACTGGGCCGAGGCGTCAGCCGGAGTCGCGCTTGCGAGCTACATCATGATGTGGAAGCCCTTTCGGAGAGACTGATGGATGATCAGCGGTCAACACCGTCCGGCGCGTGCGCGAACTGCTCTGTTGCTTCGTCCTCGCGCGCCCATGGCGTTGATCGAAGAACTTTCCTGTCCGCCGCAACGCTCGCGGCCGTCGGCGCGCTGTTACAGGCATGCACGTCCAGCAACGGTTTCTTCACCGGCCCGTCGGGCGGCCCGCTGACGGTGAAACTGTCGAACTTTCCCGCGCTCGCGAACGTCGGCGGCATCGCGCGGGTGGACAACAATGTCGGCGCGCCGACGGCGCTCGTGCGCACGGGAGCGTCGACATTCCGCGGCGTTACGATGATCTGCACGCATCAAGGCGCGACGATCGACGTGATCGCCGCGACGAGTTTCCGCTGTCCCAACCATGGTGCCCTGTTCAATTCCGCCGGCGTGAACACCGGCGGTCAGGCCACCGCGAATCTCGCGACTTTTGCCGCCACGTTCGACGGTGTGGACACCGTCACGATCGCGCGACCGTAAGTTCAGTGCTGCGTGCGCGCTGAGGTCCTAGCCGCGCGACTGGGCCGCGTCGGCCCATTTCGCGAGCGCTTCATCGAGCGATCGCTGCGCGGCGGCGAGTTCCTTGTCGAGCTTGCCGGCCTGTTTCGCCTTCGCGGAACTGCCATCATACAAATCGGGATCATCGAGCGCGCGCCGCAGCTCGGCGACTTTCTTTTCGAGATCGTGCACCGCGCGCTCCGCGTTCTCGGCCGCTTTTTTCTCGGCGCGCCGCGCGGCCTGGTCCTTCTGTTCAGCCGCGGCGTTTCCGCGCGCGCGGATTTTTTCCTGTTCCTTGCGCGCGTCCGAAGCGACCGCGTTCGACGCGCGCTGCGCCAGCGCGGCCTCCTTGAGCTGCCGCTCCCAGTCGACGAACGTGCCGCCGAAATCCACGAGGCGGTCGCCGTTGAAGGCCCACACGCGCGTCGCGAGCTCGCGCAGCAGCGCGCGGTCGTGGCTCACGAGCAGGACCGTGCCCTCGTACTCCTCGATCGCATCTTCGATCGCTTCGATCGATTCGACGTCGAGGTGGTTCGTCGGCTCGTCGAGCACAAGCATGTTCGCGCGCTGCAGCACGATGACCGCGAGCGCGAGCCGCGACCGTTCGCCGCCCGACAGAGTGCGCGTCGAGCGAAAAACTTCTTCGCCCGAGAATCCGAAGCAGCCGAGGTGATTTTGAATTCCGCCGCGCGTCCACAGCGGGCGGAGATTCTCGATGACCTCGTACAGGCTCGCGTCGAGCGGAAGCTTGTCGTGATCCTGCCGGAAATAGGCGGGCGACACGGAGCCGCCGAGCTTGACCGCGCCGCCCTGCGGTTCACGCTCGCCGAGCAGCGTCTTGATGAGCGTGGTTTTTCCCGCGCCGTTCGGACCGACGAGCGCAATCACGTCGCCGCGGTTCGCGGTCGCCGAAAAATCGCGCACGAGCGTACGGTCGCCGATCGCAACCGTAAGGCTCTCGGCCGCGATCACGCGATCTCCGCCTCGCTCGGAAATTTCGAGGCGCAGCTCCATCGTGCCCGCCGAGCCCGGCGGCGGAGTGAGACGTGGCAGGCGGTCGAGCCGCTTCCGCCGGCCCTTCGCCTGCGACGTGTTCTGTCCCGCGATGTTCCTGCGGATATAGTCCTCTTCCTTGGCGATCATCTTCCGCTGCTGATCGACCTGCCGCTCCAGCGCGAGCCGGCGCTCCGCGCGCTGCTGCACGAAGCTGGAGTAACCGCCTCGGTAGGTATATGCCGTTTGTCCTTCGAGGTGCAGCACGTGATCGGCGATTTCGTCCAGAAATGCGCGATCGTGGCTGATCACGATCACCGTTTCGTCCAGGTCGCGGATATACTCCTGCAGCCACGCGGTGGTCTCGAGATCCAGATGGTTCGTCGGTTCGTCGAGCAGCAGGAGATCCGCCGGCGCCACGAGCTGCGCCGCGAGCCCCACACGGCCGCGCTCACCGCCGCTCAGCGTGGCGACTTTGCGCGTCTTGGATTCCTCGGCGTCGAACGCGAGCCCCTGCAGCACTGCGTCGACCCGCGCGTGAAATGTGTAACCGCCTTCGTGCGCGAACGTTTCGAGATCATGGCCGTATTGTTCGAGCAGGGCGGCCGGTGCGCGCTCGCCGAGTTCGGCGAGCTTCGCGGCCTGCTCTGCGAGCGAAATCTCGAGCGCCATGACCGAGGCATACGGAAGCGCGGCGGCGTCCCAGACGCTGACCGCTCCGCCGAAGTCGCGATGCTGGTCGAGCAGCGACACCTTGAGCCCGGGCATGCGCGCAACCGCGCCGCGCACGGGCGTCAGCGTGCCGGTGATAATTTTGAACAGGGAAGTCTTGCCGAG
>DASYSH010000595.1:0-6436 GCA_036003525.1 Gemmatimonadaceae bacterium
GAAGCGCTGCTCGACGTCGTCCCCGACAGTCCGAACAAGCCGTACGACATGCACGACGTGCTGCGGCGCATCATCGACGACGGTGAATTCGTCGAAGTGCAAAAAGATTTCGCCGCGAATATCATCGTCGGGTTCGCGCATCTCGGCGGCAGCAGTGTCGGCATCATTGCGAATCAGCCGGCGGTGCTCGCGGGAGTGCTCGACATCAGCGCGAGCGTGAAGGCCGCGCGGTTCATTCGATTCTGCGACGCGTTCAACATTCCGCTCGTGACGTTCGAGGATGTCCCGGGATTCCTTCCGGGGCTCGCGCAGGAACACGGCGGCATCATCAAGCACGGCGCAAAGCTGCTGTACGCCTACTGCGAAGCGACGGTGCCGAAGCTGACGGTCATCACGCGGAAGGCATACGGCGGCGCGTACGATGTCATGAGCTCGAAGCACATTCGCGGCGATTTCAACGTCGCATGGCCCACGGCGGAGATCGCCGTGATGGGGCCGAAGGGTGCCGTCGAGATTCTGTTCAAGAAAGAGATCTCGGAGAGCAAGGATCCCGCCAAGGCGACCGACGCGCGCGTCGCCGAGTACACCGAGAAGTTCGCGAACCCATACGTGGCCGCTGCGCACGGCTATGTTGACGACATCATCGACCCGCGCGACACGCGCCCGCGACTGATCGCGGCGCTGGAATCGCTGCGCGGAAAGCGGTCGAAGAATCCGCCGAAGAAGCACGGCAACATCCCGCTGTAATCAGAGCCGATGCTGAAAAAGGTTGTGATTGCAAATCGGGGAGAGATTGCATTGCGTGTGGTTCGCGCGTGCAAGGAACTCGGCGTTGCATCGGTTGCCGTGTATTCCGACGCCGACGCGCATGCGCCCCACGTGCGTGAAGCCGACGAGGCGGTGCGAATCGGGCCGCCGCCGTCGAGCGAGAGCTACCTCCTCGGCCATGCGATCATCGAAGTCGCGAAACGCGTCGGCGCGGACTCGATTCATCCGGGGTATGGTTTTCTCTCGGAGCGTGACTGGTTCGCGCGCGCGGTGCGTGAGGCCGGGCTGGTGTGGATCGGGCCGCCGGCCGAAGCGATCGCCGCCGTGGGTTCGAAGACCGCGGCGCGCACGCTCGCGGTCGCGCATGACGTTCCGGTGGTGCCGGGCACGACGAAGGCGCTGAAGGATGCGGGAGAAGCCGCGGAGATCGCGAAGACGTTCGGCTATCCCGTTCTGCTGAAGGCCGCGGCGGGCGGCGGCGGAAAGGGCATGCGCGTTGTGCAAAATGAGAGTGAAATCGCCGGCGCGCTCGACGCGGCCAAACGCGAAGCGAAGAACGCGTTCGGCGACGACGCGGTCTACGTCGAGAAATACATCGAAGGCCCGCGGCACGTGGAGATCCAGGTGCTCGGCGACACGCACGGCACGATGCTTTCGCTCGGCGAACGCGAATGTTCGGTGCAGCGCAGGCATCAGAAGATGATCGAGGAGGCTCCGAGCCCTGCGGTGTCGACGGAACTGCGCAAGAAAATGGGCGCGGCCGCGGTCCGCTTCGCGAAGGCCGCAGGCTATACCAATGCCGGCACCTGTGAGTTTCTGCTCGCGAAAGACGGGAGTTTTTATTTCCTCGAGATGAACACGCGCATCCAGGTCGAGCATCCGGTGACGGAGTTGGTCACGGGGTTCGACCTGGTTCAATGGCAGATCCGCATTGCCTCGGGGGAACGCGTGCCGTTTCCATCGCACATCGAGCCGCGCGGGTGGGCGATGGAGTGCCGCATTACGAGCGAAGATGCGGAGAACGGGTTTCTTCCGTCGACCGGACGAATCAACTATCTGCACGTGCCCGGCGGACCCGGTGTGCGCTGGGATTCCGGAGTGGAGGCGGGAAGCGAGGTCGGATTGTTCTATGACCCGATGCTCGCGAAGCTCATCGTGTGGGCTTCATCGCGAGAGCAGGCAGTGGAGCGGATGCATCGCGCACTGCTCGAGCTGACGATCGACGGGATCGAGACGAGCCGCGAGTTTCATCTGCGGGTGATGGAAGACGCGGAGTTTCGCGCGGGCGCGATCGACATCCAATGGCTCGAGCGAAGGCTCCCTTCGCTGCTCGGTATCGTGCCGTCGGAGAGCGAGGTTCATGCGGCGGCGATTGCCGCCGCGCTCGTTGCGGACGCTGAGCGGAACGGACGCATGGGTAACGCAGCGTCACCAGCACCCGTGCGCCACGATGGGAGCCGCGCGGACCGGGCGGAATCTGACTGGGCGCGCGTCGCGCGCGTCGAGGGATTGCGGGCTTTATGAATCCGGACACGACAACTCATGCGCTCGAAATCGAGTCGATCGCGGCCGGCGGGGACGGCGTCGCGCGCAGCGAAAAACTCGTCGTGTTCACGCCGCGCACCGCCGTCGGTGACCGCATCATCGCGTCCGTGACCCAGAAGGGAAGGCTGGCGCGCGGCGTCATCGAGAACATCGAGCGCCCCGGCGCGGATCGCGTCACGCCCGAATGCGCACACTACGACGGAGATCACTGCGGCGGCTGTCAGCTGCAGCACATTGCAGTTCCGGCGCAGCGCGAGGCGAAGCGCAAAATCATTTCCGACTCGCTCCGCCGTATCGGCAAGCGCGATGTCGCGCCGCCGGAGATTCGGTCCGGCGCGAACGCCTGGCGCTACCGCCGCAAACTCACGCTTGCGCTGCGCAAGCGCGGCGGGCGGTGGATCGCGGGGCTTCACGCCTATGACAATCCCGCGCACGTCTTCGAACTGAAAGACTGCAATATTTCCGACGAGCGGGTCCTCACGGTGTGGCGCGAGATTCTCGCCGCGCAGAAATATTTTCCGGAGTCGATTCATCTGCGCGGCGCCGTGCGCCTGCTGGGTGACGCGACGAATCGCGCGGCATTCGTACTCGAGGGCGGACGTGACTGGAATTCGGCGGAACAGTTTTTCGACGCCACACCGTCGGTCGGCGCGCTCTGGTGGATCCCCGAAAACGGTTCGCGTCGTCTGCTCGCCGACCGGCGCGACAAGAACGAGCCCGGCGCCTCCTTCACGCAGGTCAATCCCGAAGTTGCGGCGCAGCTTGAACGCTTCGTCACCGAAGCCGTGATGGCACACGCGCCGGCGACGGTGGTCGATGGCTATTCGGGCGCGGGCGACGTCGCGGTCGCGCTCGCGGTGCGCGGAGTGCGCGTGGTCGCGATCGAACTCGATCCAGAGGCGAGCGCGTGGGCCGCCACGCGACTTCCCGCGGGATCGCGCGCGGTGACGGCGCGCGTCGAAGACGCAATCCGCAACACGCTCCCGGCCGATGTCGTGATCCTGAATCCGCCGCGCACCGGAGTCGATGCGCGCGTCACGACGGTGCTCTCGAACGCGAAGCCTTCGCCACGCGCCATTGTTTATGTCAGCTGTGATCCCGCGACGCTCGCGCGCGATCTGTCGCGGCTGCCGGGCTGGAAAATCGCGCGGCTCACCGCGTTCGACATGTTTCCGCAGACCGCCCACGTCGAGACGGTCTGTGAACTCGTCCCGGTGAGCGAATGAAATACATCGTCGACATCGCGGGGAAGCGACTCGAGGTCACACTCGATGGCGATCAGGCATCGGTCGACGGGGGTGCGCCCGAGCGCGTGAAGCTGAGCGATCTCGAGGGAACGCCCGTGCGTCTGGTGACGATCGGCGACGCCGTACACCGTGTAATGGCGCGGCGCGACGGTGAGCGCGGCGCGTTCTCATTGCGGATCGACGGGCGGCGGTACGCAGTGCAGGCGTTGGACGAACGGACTCGCGCGATTCGCGACTTGTCCGCCGCCGCTGCGGGGCCGGCCGGTCCGCAGCCGGTGAAAGCCCCAATGCCCGGCCTGATCGTCAGAATCGACGTGAAGGCTGGCGATCAAGTAATTGCAGGGCAGGGGGTTGCAGCGATGGAGGCGATGAAGATGGAGAATGAACTCCGCGCACCGGCCGCAGGGAAAGTGAGGGCCGTCCACGCGACAGTCGGACAGGCGGTCGAGAAGGGTGCGTTGTTGGTGGAATTCGAATAGCGCGTCACGATTTTTCCCGGAGGTCACCGTGATCGCAACAGTCCGTTTGCTCGCTCCGGGGAGGCTGGCATTGCTCTTTGCCCTCGCATTGTATGCGCGGCTGTATGTCGGCTCCGTTGAGCCTGCGGCGGGGTGGAACCCGAAGGCGGCGGCGGCGTACCTCGACGCCAGGGCCGAGTGGTGGACGACCTGGCCGAACGCCCAGCGCGATCGAGGCACGTATTGCATGTCGTGCCACACAACTTTGCCGTACGCGCTTGCGCGGCCGGCCCTCCGTGGCTTGCTGAACGAACGCGCGCCATCGGCCGCCGAAGAAAAAATCGTGGGAAATCTGCTCACGCGTGCTCGAAGCTGGCGCGACGTCGAACCGTGGTATCCCGATCAGACGCGTGGCATTCCGAAGACGAGCGAGTCACGCGCCATCGAGGCCGTCATGAACGCGGCTGTGCTCAGTCGCAGAGATGCGCTCACGGGAAAGCTCAGCGACGACACCCGCACCGCGTTCAGCGTGATGTGGAACCTGCAAATGAAGACCGGCCCTGAGGCGGGCGCGTGGACGTGGCTCAATTTCAAGATGGAGCCGTGGGAATCGCCGAACTCGCCATACTTCGGTGCCGCGATCGCGGCGATCGCGATCGGCTCCGCGCCCGAGGGATACGCCACGTCGCCAGATATCGCCGATCGGGTGAAGGCGCTGCAGGGATATTTCCAGCGCCAGCATGCCGGTGTCTCGCTGTTGAATCAGCTGATGGCGCTTTGGGCGTCGCATCGAATGCCCGGCCTCTTGACGACCGAGCAACGGAAGAACACGATCGATGCGGCGCTGGCGCTGCAACAGCCAGACGGCGGATGGAACACCGCATCGATCGGCTCGTATACGCGGTCGGACAGCACCAAGACTGACATACGGACCGACGGCTTCGCGACCGCGCTCGCGACCCTCGCGCTGCAGTCGGCGGGATTGCCGGCGACCGATTCCCGCGTCGCGAGGGGACTCGACTGGCTGCGAAAAAACCAGGATCCGGAGTCCGGCCGATGGACGGCAGTGTCGCCGAACAAGGAGCGCGATCCCAAGACCGAGCCGTCAAAATTCATGAGCGACGCCGCGACGGCATATGCAGTGCTGTCGCTGACCTACCAGCCGTAGGTCCGTCGGAGACCCAAGTTGTTGGCAGTGTCCGATTTTGACGGGCGAAAATCCGTGATAATCGGCAAGTGTCGCCGGGGGATCGAACCCCGCAGCCAAGTTTCGACGTCCATTGTCCTACGCCGGAATCGAACCGGCCACGACGACCTTCTCAGTGGGCAACCAAGCCGCGACTCCAGAAAGATACTCGGTCTAATACCACCACCTGTAGACCAGAAGGAATCAGGTAGCGGACGCGCGTGGCGTCGCGTCAATTGGGGCGCATGGAAACTCCGTCAAACAGCCCCGACAAGCTCGCGATCACGCTTATTTGGATTGCAGCGATTTTGCTTGCTGTTCGACAAGGACTTCGGGAAATCCCATTGGTGGTAGCGTCATTCCCCGCGTTCCTTCGTAGCGGTTTGTGGAACTTTGCACCCCTCATACTGCTGATTGCATCCGGCCTACTGGCGTTGCGACAACGCGCTCTGTTGTCGCGCTCAAGATCCGTCGTGCATCCACCTATGCTGAAGGAGGTTCTCGCACCCATCGCCATTACGGTCACGCAAGAGAAACCGCGCCCTCGGTCGCAAGAGATTCAGCTGCCTAAGGCACGGCCGTCTGTAGAGGTGCTCCCGTCTCCAAACGATGAGCGTGTTTTTGTGCAGAAAGGGCCGCTTGAGATTATCACGCCAGCGCTCAACGACCTGACCGATGTGAAGGTGCAGAAGATGCTAGAGGACTATCATGGCAAATGGGTACACTGGCGAGCGACCATCGCTGATGTGGGAAACATCAGCGGAGATCCCTACATCAGCGTGACTGTGCCTCGCGCCCGAACGGGAATTCCGGTGTACATAGGGCTGACGTTCCTTGCGTCAGAACGCAAACGAATCGAGCACCTTGAAAAGGGTGAAGTGATAGAGTTCGAGGGAAAATTTCGTATGTTTACTCGGACCGGCCTTTATCTGGACGATTGCCGCGTCGTGAGTTAGTATGCTGTATGCCTAAGCGCTCACGCTCCATCGACCTGAACGAAAACGCCTTCCGTGTGATGCGAGCCGCCACGGAACGCCACGATCCTGACGCTACAAAGCGTCCTGCGGCCAAAAAGAAGCCCAAGGCGAAGAATCCCGCCGCCGTCGCGCTCGGTCGTCTCGGCGGACTCAAGGGCGGTCCCGCTCGCGCCGCGAAGATCGGCAAGAAGGCGCTGAGCGAGCAGGGGAAGAAAGCCGCGCTCGCTCGCTGGGGAAAACAAGGCTAGCAATCGA
>DASYSH010000596.1:0-19037 GCA_036003525.1 Gemmatimonadaceae bacterium
ATCTCGCATCGCTCACCAAGGTCATCGGCACGACCACCGCGGCGATGATCCTGTTCGACGAGGGCAAACTCGTCCTCGACGAGAAAGTCTCGCACTATCTCCCGACTTTCGGCGGCGGCGACAAAGATCTGATCACGGTGCGCGAGCTGCTCGAGCACCGCAGCGGATTTCCGGCCGGACGCGACTTATGGCGTCACGCCCATACGCCGGAAGAGGCGCGGCAGCTCGTGTTCGACACACCGCTGGAGTACAAGCCGGATCACGGTCAGGTCTATTCCGATCTCGGTGCCGACATCCTCGGCTGGGTCGTCGAGGCCGCCGCCGGCATGCCGCTCGACAAATTTCTCGCGGCGCGCGTCTTCACTCCACTCGGAATGAACGACACCGGATTCCGGCCGGCCGATTCGCTCGTCTATCGCATCGCCCCGACCGAAGTTTCGCCGCCGCGCGGGTATCCGATTCGCGGTGAAGTGCACGATGAAAACGCGTTCGCGCTCGGCGGCGTCGCGGGTCACGCCGGATTGTTCGGCACCGCGAGCGATCTCTCCGTCTTCGCGCAGATGATGCTGAACGGCGGCACGTACGACAGCGTCCGCATCATCGCGGACTCGACCGTCCATCTGTTCACCGCTCGCGCGTCGGGCTCGCGTGCGCTGGGCTGGGAAGTCGCCGATGGCACGCACGGCGCCGGCAGCTATCTCAGCGGCAGCGCATATGGACACACCGGGTTCACCGGCACGTCGATCTGGATCGATCCCGATCGCGAGATGTTCGTGATCCTGCTGACGAACCGCGTGCACGCGGCGCGCGCCAAGCGTCCCGCAAAGGTGATTTCCGATGTGCGCGCCGATCTCGCCGATGCCGCCGCACTCGCCGTGACCGACGCAAATCTGGCCGTCGCCGAAATGCCGGTGAGCTTCCGCGCCGATCGCGAAGTGGACTGGAACCGCGCCGTGCGCGTCGCCCGTTCGGCGCGCCGCAAGGTTATTCTTAGTACCAAGAAAGCGGTCGCGACGGTGAAAAGCACCGTCAAAAAAGCAGCGTCGAAATTGCCGGCGAAAAAGAAAGTCATCGCGAAAGCGCCGGCAATGAAGAAGCCCAAGGATACGAGCAAAAAGTGACGCAGACAGCCGATGGCGAGACATTGAATTCCCCCGCGCCCGGCCAGCTCACCGAAGATCAGATCCGACTCGCGCTGCGGCGCGTGAAAGACCCGGAGCTGAACCTCAACATCATCGACCTGGGCCTCGTCTACGACATTCGCGTGGACGCCGAGAACAATGTCGTGGTCGACATGAGCCTCACTTCGCCGGGCTGCCCGTCGGGGCCGGAGATCATGGGCGATGCCGACGCACAGCTGAAAGCGATCGACGGTGTGGGCACGACGGCGGTGAATCTCGTCTGGTCACCGATGTGGAATCCCGACCGGATCGAGCCGCGCGTGCGAGCGTATTTGGGGTTCTAGCTGTCGCTGCCGAAGAGGTTGTTTTACGCTCAATCCAACTCAGAGTTTATCGCTCCCACCAACGTCTCCGCCGGCGACAGTTAGCTACGCTTCGCGGTAGGGCGAATCTTTTTTCGTCGCCTTGAACCCGGCGAGCGCGGCGACGAACTGATCGCCCATCTCCGCGATCTGCCATTTGCGGAGCCCGGGAATCACCAGGAGCTCTTCTGTCGACCGCGGCAGCGCGCGCGCGATCGCTTCCATTCGCTCGCGCGAGCAAAGCACGCCCGGATCGAGCTCCAGCCTCTTCGCTGCTTCGTCGCGCACGGCTTTGAGCTTCCCGACCTTCGCGTCGAAATCCGGATCTTTGTCCCAGCGCGCCGAGCGCGGGAATTTCGGCAGCTGCGCGTCGGGCACCGCGAGCCCGCGCTTCACGGCGTCGAGCACCTCATGTCCGGCGCGCTCGACGATGCCGCGGGGCATCCCCTTGATCGCGGCGATCGTCTCGACATCCGTCGGCGCGGTGCGCGCGATTTCCATCAGCACATCGTTTCCGACCACGCGAAAATTCGCGCGGTCCAGCTGAAGCGCCACGCCATCGCGCCACACCACGAGCTCGCGCAGCAGCGCGAGTTCGCGGCGCGAAAGATCTCGCGCGCCTTTCACTCGCAGAAACGCCGAGCCCGGCTCTTCAGGATCCCAGCGCGTGCCCTCGAGCCGCTGAAATTCCTCCTTCGCCCACGACCAGCGTCCCTTTTTCTCGAGCTCGCCCTTCAGTTCGTCGCGCAGTCCGAGCAGGTGCAGCGTGTCGTGTGAGGCGTAGTCGAGCATGCCCTGCGTGAGCGGGCGCATCGACCAGTCGGCGCGCTGGAATTTTTTGTCGAGTTTGAGACCGAACGAGCGCTCGAGCATCGCGCCGAGCCCAAACGCGGCGATGCCCAGCAGCTGAGCCGATACGCGCGTGTCGAAGATATTCGTGACGTGCCAGCCGTAATCCTGATGCAGCAGCCGGAGGTCGTAGTCGGCGTCGTGAAAAACCACCTCGACGTTCGGGTCCAGCAGCAGCGCGCCGAGTCCGGCAGGCGCGGAGATCGGCAGCGGATCGATGATCGCGTGTTTGGTGCGCGTCGAAAGCTGGATCAAATAGATCCGGTCGATGAAGCGATGAAAGCTCGCTCCTTCCGTGTCGATCGCGAGTTCATGCGGACGCCCGATTTCCGCGATGAACCGCGCAACGCCCGCGTCCGTATCGAGATAGTCGACTTTTGGAGTTCCGTGCGCGGTGCTGTCGTGAGCCAATCCGTCCCCCGTGCTTTTTCGGCGAAATCCCGTGATACCGGCGAAATCTATGCACGGGTGAACGTTTTGATGGTTAGGACCGTCTTTAGGGCAGACGTGATGACAGGCTCGAGTTCCGGACGACACCCTAATCGTCCAACGATGCCGTAGTGTCAGCGCCGGCGCAGGCCACGTCTCGATTGCCGATCGTATTTCGGCAGCGATCCTGCACGCCGGATACAACCGAATGACCTCCATATCGCCGACGGCGACGTCGCCGGCGTGTCCTGCCGAGCAGACACTGCTGGCGCGACTGGGCGGTTGGCTGTTTCGCCACCGCGGAATTCTCCCTGTGCCGTTCATCGTCGTGCCATTCATCTGGCACGGCACGATGGCGCCGTCGACCTGGCTTTTCGGGACGCTGTTCGTCGCGTTCGGTGAGTCACTCCGCCTCTGGGGCGTGGCAGCCGCGGGGTCCGAGACGCGCCGGCGATCGCGGGTGGTGGCCCGGCTCGTGACGCACGGCCCGTTTTCGTGGCTCCGCAACCCGCTCTACTTCGGGAATTTCTTCATCTGGACCGGATTCAGCGTGATCGCGGGGCTCAATTGGTTTTTGCCGATCGCCGTTGCGGTGTTCGCACTCGAGTACACGCCCATCGTGCGCTACGAAGAGGCCGTGCTCGAGACGACGTTCGGTGAGGAGTACCTGCGCTACAAGGGATGCACGCGCCGGTGGCTGCCGGTCGCGCCCGCGTCGGATCGAAAAGGTTCGCTGTGCTGGAAAACGGCGTGGCGCAGCGAGCGGAGCACGCTGATCCAATTCGTGGTGCTCGCCTCAGTGCTCGCGATCAGCCACGTGGTGCGATAGCACTTCGATAAAAGAGCGCTATCGGGTGGGGCGCGACGGAGGAGTCGGGCCTTTGAAGATCTCGCGATTGATCTGCACGTACTGCACCTGATTCGCCGGAACGTCCTCCTCCGGGAAAATCGCCGTCACCGGACACTCCGGTTCGCATGCCCCGCAATCGATGCACTCATCCGGATGGATATAGAGCATGTCCGGCCCCTCGTAGATGCAATCCACGGGGCAGACATCGACGCAGGACTTGTCCTTGGTGTCCTTGCAGGCTTCGGTGATGACGTACGGCATGTCTCTTGATCCTCGCGAAAACACGGTGTTGCTGGTGGGGAGGGAAGATTATCGCCCTCGCCATCCCGCTACAAGCCGCAACTCTCCTGACAAACCCTTTGACACATCGGGCAACGCCTTACTATTTGAACGGATGCGCCTCACCGTAAACGGCCGCGTCCACGATTTGGACCCCGCCCCGTCGCTGACCCTGCTCGACCTCCTTCGCGACAAGCTGTCGCTCACCGGGACGAAGCTGGTGTGCGACCGCGGCGAATGCGGGGCGTGCACGGTGCAACTTGACGGAGAAATCGTCTATTCGTGCCTCACACTCGCCGAGGCGTGCGAGGGCGCGAATGTGGTGACGGTCGAGGGACTCGCCACGGGCGGAAGCAGTCCGGAACTCACGCCGCTCCAGCGCGCCTTCATTGCGAAGGACGCGGCGCAGTGCGGATTCTGCACGCCGGGCCAGCTGATCGCCGCGCACACGCTGCTCGCAAAGAATCCGCGTCCATCGTCCGACGAAGTGCGCGCGGGGATGAGCGGGAACCTTTGTCGCTGCGGAACCTATCCGAAAATTCTCGAGGCCATTCTCGCGGTCGCCGACGGCGAATTCGAGCAGAAGACGGAAGACGGAGGAGCGCATGCCGCGTAAAGCGAAATCCACGGCGAAGCCGGGCGGGTTCGTTTCCACCACCGTTGAAATCGAGGGCCGCACCGAAACGCGCATCGTCGAGATGCCGGCGTTCGAGCCCGCGGCGTGGACCGACGCCGCGGAACTCGGGATCGTCGGCGCGCGCGTCCCCCGAATGGACGCGCCCGAGCGCGTCACCGGCCGGGCGCGCTACACGGCGGACATCACCCGCCCCGGCATGCTGCACGCGGTGATTCTCCGCGCCACGATTCCGCGCGGGACGATTCGCGCGATCGATCTCGCGCCGGCGCGAGTGATGCCGGGCGTGTTCGATGTGCTCGGGCCCGGCGACGCACCGGCCGGCACGCGACTCTTCGGCAGGGAAATATTCTATGCCGGCCAGCCGGTTGCCGCGGTGTGCGCTGAAAGCGTCCGCGCCGCGCACGACGCAGCTCACGCGATCGTGATTGCGTACGACGCACTGCCGTTTGCGGTGACGTTCGGCGACGCGGTCGCGAAGGACGCGCCCAAGGTGAGCGCGAAAGGCAACGTCACGCGCGAGACCCCTCTGGTGATGTCACGCGGCGACGTGAAAGCGGGACTCGCCGCGGCCGATATCGTCCTCGAGCGCGTCTACACCACGCCGGTGCAGTTGCACACCGCGCTCGAACCGCACGGCGCCGCCGCCGAATGGGAGGGCGATCGCCTCACCGTGTGGGAATCGACGCAGGGAATTTTCCGCGTCCGTGAAAATGTTTCGAAGGCGCTCGACGTCCCGCTTTCGAACGTGCGCGTGATCAAGGATTACATGGGCGGCGGATTCGGCGCGAAGAACGGCGCCGGTTCGCACACGTTCGTCGCCGCCCTTTTTGCGAAGCGTCAGAGCCGCGCCGTGAGGTGCATCAACGATCGCGAAGCCGAGCAGACCGATGCCGGCAATCGCCCGTCGTCCGTACAGCGTGTCACGATCGGCGCAAAAAAAGACGGCACCCTCACCGCCATCTACGCGAGCATCGACGTCCCACTCGGCATCAGCGGCTACGAAGGCGGCCCCGGCCAGATCTATCACGAGATGTATGCCTGCCCGAATGTCCGCACCGAAGAATCGTTCGCGTACATCAACGCGAGCGGAATGGCCGCGTTCAGAGGGCCGGGATATGTGGAGGGCGCGTTCGGTTTGGAGGGCGCGATGAACGCACTCGCGAAAGAATTGAAAATCGATCCCGTCGCGCTGCGAAAAAAGAATTTCACCAAGCGCGAGCCGAGACAGGATCGCCCGTATTCTGGGAATGCGCTGCTCGAATGCTACAAAGAGGGCGCGGAGGCTTTTGGGTGGGCGGCACAGGACCGAAGTCCGAAGACCGAAGTCCGAAAAAAACTGGTCGGACGCGGTGTGGCCGCGCAGGTCTGGCCCACAGGCGGCGGTCCGCCGGCGTATGCCCTGCTGCGAATCAATTCCGATGCGACGATCGACGTGCTCGCCGGAACACAGGATCTCGGAACCGGCGCGCGCACCGTCCTGAGTCAGATCGCCGCCGAATCCATCGGCGCGAAACTCTCCGACGTCCGCGCCATTATCGGAGATACGGAATCGCTTCCCTACACGGGAAACTCCTGGGGTTCCATGACCACCGCGTCCGTCGGCCCCGCTGTGCGCATGGCCGCCGAGGATGCGCGCAGCCAATTGTTCGAAGCTGCCGCAGCGATGCTCGACGCGAAGCCGAATGATCTCGAATCGCGCGACTCACGCATCGTCGTCCGCGATACCGACCGCAGCATGACATTCGCCGAAGTCACGAAAAAACTCGGCAACGTCATGATCATCGGAAAGGGTTCACGAGGGCCGAACCCGTCCGATACGGCGATCATGACCTTCGGCGCGCAGTTCGCCGAAGTCGAAGTCGACGGCGATACGGGCGTCGTTCGCGTCACGCGATTCGTCGCGGCGCACGATGCGGGCCGAATAATCAATCCGACCCTCGCCGAGAGCCAGCTCGAAGGCGGCATCATTCAGGGCCTCGGATACGCGCTGTTCGAAGAGCGCGTGCTCGATCACAAGCTCGGGCTCGTGATGAACGCGACGATGCATGACTACAAGATTCCGACGATGTCGGATATTCCGGCGATCGACGCATTTTTTGTCGGCGGTTCCGATCCTGTCGCAAATCACACCGGGGCGCGCGGAATCGCGGAGCCGCCGATCATCCCCACGGCGCCCGCGATCGCGGCTGCCGTGAGCGACGCCATCGGAGTGGAGATGACGGAGATTCCGCTCACGCCATGGCGGGTGCTCGCCGCGCTGGCGAGCGTGAAGCGAGGCTGATTCAGCCGGCGAGCGCGCCCGATTTCTGATCGGCGCTGAATGAGCGCCACTCGGCGAACGTGCGCGTCGCGACGCGCTTCGCCATCGCGAGCACCGCCGTGCGCCATGAACGTTCCGCGGCAAACGCGATCAAGTCGTCGGCGGTACATGAGCCCTGCCGGCCCGAAGCCCGCAGCGCCGCCCACGCGGTGATGCGGCCCATCGTCACCATCACGTTGCGCAAGCTCTCCAGATCGCCGCCCCACGCTTCCATCCGCATGCGATCCTGCAGCGGCTGAAGCTCGCGCAGCACGAGCCCTTCGCCCTGCATCATCACGACGCTCAGCAGCGCAGGGCTCACCGCCTGCACGCGGCGCTGCACTTCGACGATTCGTTCGGCTTGCATCTTCCATTTCGGCTGCTTGCATGGCGACTCGCCGGTCGATGCAGCGTCGCGCGCTTCCTTCAAATCGAGCAGAAAGTTTCCGTGCGGCGAGCCCTTTCCCTCGACGAGCACGATCCAGCGGCCGAGTCCGAGACTGCCGCACCCCGCGACGCGACGCGCGACGTCGAGCACCTTGAAGAATTTCTTTTCGCCGACCGCGACGCCGTGCTGCTCGATCACCTTTTTCACGCGGCCGAAAACTTTCGCCGGCGCCACGAGCGCTTTCGCGCCGTCCACGCGAATGCGCCGCTTGCCGCCGCTCATTTTCGTGCGGTCATCGAGAAGATCTTTGCGGTGGCGCAGCCGCACGGCGTCGAGCAGGTCGCGAGTCATGCCCGTGGCCGTGTCGCGTTCGATCCAGCGCGCCTTGCCGGTCGCCAGTGCTGTGTCGAACGAGTCGAGATAGACCTTCGCGAGCGATGTCGCATCCGCGGCGCCGACATGAAGCGACGACGCGCCGACCATCACGCTCGCCGTGAAGCGCACGAGGTCCCATGAGACCGGCAACAGCGCCGCTTCGTCGAAATCGTTGATATCGAAATAGACGAGGCGGTTGTCGCCTTTGTAGCAGCCGAGGTTTTCGAAGTGGAGATCGCCGCACGACCAGATTGCCGGGGCGTCATTGAGCGGCGTGCGCGCCGGCCATGCATCGAGAAAGAGCTGGCAGCTTCCACGATAAAACGCGAACGGGCTCGCCGCCATCATCGCGTATTTGCGCGCCAGGAGATCCGGCGCGCGTCCCTCGTGGTACCGGACGATCCGCGCGCTTACCGCGCTTAGACCTCCCACGGATGGCCGCCGCCCTTCTTTCGCTCGAGATCCGGATTGTGGCGGTACAGCGTGACGGTTTTGCCGATCACCTGAATCACCTCCGCCTTCACCGCCGCCGCGAGCTGGCCGGCGGCTTCCTTCGCGCTGAGATCGCCCTGTTTGCCGAGCTGCACCTTCACGAGCTCGCGCGTGCGGAGCGCATCGTCGAGCGAATGCATCAGCGCTCCCGTGAGTCCGTGCTGCCCGGCGTGGACCGTCGCGGTCAACCGGTTCGCGTGCGCGCGAAACTCCGCGCGCTCTTTTCCCGACATCGTCATCGCGTAATTCCCACCTGTGTGAAAAACGGCAGCGGATTCAGCGGCGGCCCGTCGGAATAACGTTTGCCGCTCACGATCCGCACAACTTGAAAGTGAAGATGCGGTGTGTCTTTCGGCGCGTTTCCAGTGGTGCCGACGTACCCGATCACGTCGCCGCGCGCAATTTCCTGCCCGTCGCGCAAACCTTTGGCGTAACGGTCGAGATGCGCATAATAAAACGCGAAGCGCCGCGATGGGTCCGTGGTCCAGATGACATTGCCGCCGAGCGGGTTCGTGCCGATGTGAAGAATCGTGCAGTCGTCCGCGGCGAGCACCGGTGTTCCGCGCTTGGCAAGGATGTCCTGCGCGTAGTGGACGCGCGCGCCGTCGCGCGGCGCGGTGTAGGTATCGGGAATCTGCGACGCGGTCACTCCTTTGACGGGCACCAGAAGCCCGCGCTCGCGCAGTCCCTCAACAGCCGGATCTCGGGGGGACAACGCCGGCGGCGCGTGGTCGGCAAATGACGCGGGCGCAGGCGCCGAACCGGGCACGATGGGTCCAAGCTCCGGCAACGGCGCCATTGGCGGGAGCGGTTTCAGCGCCGGCCCGCACGAGACCGCGGTCAAAAGAAATGGGAGGGCGAGCGTTCGTCGGTTCATTCAATGGATACACGATGAGCCGTGCGGCGGGGTCACGACGGGCAGGTTGCGCTCGCACCGGGGAGAGGTAACGTTCGCAGAATCCCGTTTACTCGGAGCGCCACATGGCTAATCGCCACCGTCGTTTGGGTTCCATCGCGGTGATCGTTTGTAGTGCCGCACTGATGACATCTTGCGCGCATGCCATCAACGATGACGGGAACGACATCACGAACCCGCAGGGCCACAATCCGGGCACCCACACACTGCTGGCGACCGCTGATCGAACCGACCTCGGCGTGGGCGAGAGCGCGGTCATAACCGTGACATACGACGGAGCAACAATCGCGGGAGGCGTGCCGGGCAACGCACTTACGGCGAGTGTGAGCGACCCTGGGGTTATCACCGGCGGCGGTAACGGCGCAATCGCCACATCGGTCGGCAGCGCCACCGTCACACTGACATATCAAGGCGTAACAGCGACGCTCAGTTTCACCGTTCACCGCAAGGATGGAATCGATGCGCTTTTATATCCGGTAACCAACCAACTCACAGGCGTGGCGATGTGGACGCCGCCTGGGGGAGTCCACGTCCCCGTGGGATCCACTGTGGAGTTCACGATGAAGAACTCCGGGGTAGCCCATAACATCATCTTCGATGCGATTCCCGGAGCGCCGGAGGATATAGGGCAGACCGGCACGACCACTGCGGCAAGCAGGCTGTTTCAGACCGCAGGCGTGTTCACATTCACATGCACGCTGCACGGCGAAACCGGCATCGTCACAATTCTCCAATAGGCTGATTAGGGCGCGAGCGCGCGTACCATCCCCTCGTACGCAAACGCGCGCGATCGCGCCTTTCCGGTTACTTCCCGGGCGATACCAAGCTCGACCAGCCGCGCCACCGCCGCGCCGGCAGTCGGCGGTGTTTGATCGAGCGAGCGCGCGGCCTCAGGCACCGTGATGACGATCTGCTCGCGGAGCAGCCTGAGAACATCGAGTGCCGAATAGGCCGCGCGTCCGAGCGATTCACGAACGCGCTGCTCGTCGGCGTCGAACAACTCCTGCGCATCCGCAAGCCCCCGTTCGGCCGCTCGCGCCTCGCGTGCGAGCGACGAAAAAATGTCGCGGGACGTTTCATGCGGCGCCGGCGCGAGCGTGATCCACGCGTCGGTTGTTGCTCCGCCCACGCACAGCACAAGCGTCACGGCCAGCGCCGCGAGACACGCGACCTCTGCTTCGTCCGTTTCTGTGGCAGCGCCGCGAATGGCAACGGCCGCCAGCGCCGCCTTCATGACCGGAGGCGTGCGCTCGTGCGCATCCCGCAAGAGTTCGTCGATCGCCGATGCGGACCATCGCGGCGCCGGCAAGTCGAGCAACTCATGGAGCGATGCCACGGATGGCAGTGCACCGCCGCGGGCGCGCGCCGATCCGTGGCGCATTGCCGCGGCAAATGACCGCGTCCGGTCGTCCCCCTCGCCATCCGGGCGCACCAGCGCAATCATTACCGAATGGTCTGCGCCCGTTGGCCTGGCGATGCACCGCAGAATCAGGAGTTCGCGCAGACCTGCGCGAGCAGATCGAGCTGAGGCATCGAGACGCCCGATAGCGGTTGCTGCGTCCTCATACGCTCGGAGGAGATCGGCTCCGCCAGCGATCAGCGACTCTATTGCTTGGCTCAACGGCAAACTGTTAGATAAAAATAGATGATTATTTTTGTTTAACTATGCGATGCACGACATTAGAACTTTTCAGTAAATCAAATATACATATCCATAATATACTTGAAAACAAATAAACTGCTAATCCTGGCACTCTTTGCGATGATCGGAGGAGAAGCGGGCGCTCAGACCGCATACGTCCCAAATCGCGTCTACGATACCCATCGCCGCGAATTCATCGACTTCGAGACGATGCTCGCGCGCGCATCCCACGTGGACGTCCTCTTCCTCGGCGAACAGCACGACGATCCGGGAACCCACCGCCTCGAGGCCGCGACCCTCGAAGGACTCGCGCGCCGCGGCGCAAACATCGTCCTGGCCATGGAAATGTTCGAGCGCGATGTCCAAACTTCGCTCGACGAATATCTCGCCGGCCGCGCGACCGAAGCCGATTTCCTGGCGAACTCGAGACCGTGGCCCCGCTATTCGTCCGACTACCGCCCGCTCGTCGAGTTCGCCCGCGCTGCGAAATGGCCGGTGATTGCGAGCGATGTTCCGCGCAGGCTCGCGAGCCTGGTGTCCCGCCGCGGACTGAAAACGATTCTCGACTCGATCAGCGCCACCGACCGCACCTTCGCCGCGCGCGAACTCGATTGCCCGCACGACGGATATTTCGCGCGCTTTGCGCAGACAATGAGCGGCATGCCGTCGCACTCGGGTGATTCCACGAAGGAATCCGCCGCCGAGAAGGCCGCGACGATCGAGCGCATTTATCAGGCGCAGTGCATCAAGGATGAGACGATGGGCGAGTCGGTCGCGCTCGCCTACGCCGCGGCGAAAAATCCGCCGCGCGCGCTCGTCGTGCATGTGAACGGGGCGTTCCACAGCGACTACGGACTCGGCACCGCTGAGCGCGTGAAGCGCCGTATGCCGGGCAAGCTGGTCGCGGTCGTCAGTTTCATTCCGGTGAAAGATCTCGACGCGGCCGATGGAAAATCGCAGCGCACTCTTGCTGATTACATCGTGTTCACGCTAGCACCGCCCACGAAAACAGCCGGCGCTCCATGATCCGTTTTCCAACCCGAAGGCTGTCGACGATCGCAGTCGCGGCGCTTGCTGCGGCGATGTTCGCGGCGTGCGGCGGAAGCGGCAGTGGTTCGACCGGGCCGGGCGGCGGCACCGTCGTCGTGGCTGCATCGGCGGGCACGACACCGAACTATACATGGAGCGGACCGACCGCGATAACGATCGACGTCGTGCGCGCATCGTCGCCGTCGGTTGCCGTGTGGGAAATCTCGAGCCCGATGAGCCGCAACATTCCGTCCGGCACGCAACACGGCGCGCCCCCGCCGGCCGGCGCTCAGATCACGGCGAACACCGAGCCGGTTCTCACGGTGGGAATCAAGTACCGCGTCACCGTCGCGCTCATCGACGGGACCTCCGGCTCTGTAGACTTCACCCCATGACAAAACCGTTTCGCTATCACCGCGCCGATTCCGCTGATGACGCACTCGCCGCGCTCGCCGCGCCGGGTTCGGTCGCGCTCGGCGGCGGAACGGACTTGCTGGTCACGATGAAAGAGGGACTCGCCGCGCCCGAGCATCTCGTCGACGTGCGGCATGTGCGCGGCGCGCGCGATATCACCGCACGCGCCGATGGTTCCGTGCGCATCGGCGGCGCGGCGCGGATCGCCGATCTCGCGGCGCACGCCGTGATTCGAAATAAATTCGCGGCGCTGGCTGAGGCTTCACGCGTCGTCGGAACTCCGGCGCTCCGCAACATGGGCACCATTGCGGGAAATCTTTGCCAGCGCCCGCGCTGCTGGTATTTCCGGCGCGGCGTCGCGTGCATGAAAAACGGCGGCTCCGGCTGCGCCGCGGTTGACGGAGAAAACCAGTATCACGCGATTCTCGGCGGCGGCCCCTGTCATGCCGTGCATCCGTCGGATCCTGCGATCGCGCTGGCGGCGCTCGAAGCGACCGTCGAGCTGCTTGGGAAGAACGGCGCGCGCCGCAGCGTGCCGATCGCAGATTTTTTTGCAAATGCCGCATCGAACCCGCTCGGCGAAACGGTGCTCGCTCACGGCGAAATGATCGAGGCGGTGGAACTGCCGGCGCGTTCATCGGGTGGCACGCAGCACTACACGAAGCTCATGCAGCGCGGCGCGTGGGATTTCGCGCTCGTGTCGCTCGCGGGAATCAAACGCGGCGACGGCGAAGTCCGTGTCGTTCTCGGCGGCGTCGCGCCCGCACCGTATCGCGTGAACCAGTCCGTCGAGGAAGACGTGCAGAGTGGCGAACTCGACGAAGAGAGCGCGGACGCGCTCGCCGAACGCGCGCTGTACGACGCGGAGCCGCTCTCGAAGAATGGCTATAAGGTGACGCAGGCCGCGACGCTGCTGAAGCGGGCAATGCTCGAACTTTCGCGCGCGTGAGCGTGAAGGAACATCCCGTCGCCGTCGTGATCATCGGCGCGGGCGCGGGCACGCGGTTCGGACGGCCAAAAGCGGAAGCGAAGCTGAGCGACGGCCGCCGCTTTCTCGACGCGATCGTCGAAACGGCGCAGGCCGCGGGACTCGATCCGATCATCGCCGTCCTGCCGCCCGGAGTGGGTGCGCCGCCGGGCGTTCGAGTGGTGGTAAATTCCAAACCCGAGGCCGAGCAAATCGTGAGCGCTCGGCTCGGCCTCGCGCAACTCACGAGCGCGCCGGTGAGTTCCGCGCTGCTCTGGCCGGTGGATCATCCGTTCGTCACGCTCGAGAGTGTGCTCGCGATTCTCGACGGCGCGCGGCTCGGGAAGAACAGCGGCGCGCACATCGTGATTCCCGTCTTCGAATCGCGGCGCGGCCATCCCGGCTGGTTTCACCGCGAGACCTGGCGCGAACTGATGACCGTTCCCGATGGCGGCGCGCGCGCGGTGATTCACGCCGACCCGTCGCGTGTGAGCGAAGTGAAAGTTTCGGACCGCGGAGTCCTGCGCGATATCGACACGCGCGCCGATCTCGAATCCGGCCCCGGCGAATGAGCGCATCGCACGGCGCGCGCAGCAAAGCGGTCATCGAGATCTCGTCGATTCGTAAAACGTACGGCAAGCTTGTCGCCGTCGACGAAGTGTCGTTCGAAGTGAACGACGGCGAGATTTTCGGATTGATCGGACCCAACGGCGCGGGCAAGACAACCACGATGGAATGCGTCGAGGGAATCCGCACGCCGGACCGCGGCTCGATCAAGGTGCTCGGGCTGGATCCGTTTCGCGATGTCTATGAGCTGCAGGAGCGGATCGGTGTGCAGCTTCAGCAGGCGCAGCTGCAGAAACGCATCAAGGTGAAAGAAGCCGTTCAGCTCTGGGCATCGCTCTATCGCAAGAAGCCCGCGACCGGCGACCTGCTGCTCGAGCAGCTGGGGCTCGCGGACAAGCGCGATGCGTGGTTCATGACGCTCTCCGGCGGACAGAAGCAGCGGCTGTTCATCGCGCTCGCGCTGGTGAACGATCCCGAAGTGGTTTTCCTCGACGAGCTCACCACCGGCCTCGATCCGCAGGCGCGCCGTGCGATTTGGGATCTCGTCCGCGGAATTCGCGAGCGCGGCAAGACGGTTTTTCTGACGACGCATTTGATGGAGGAGGCCGAGCGTCTGTGCGATCGTGTTGCGATCATCGAACACGGCCGCATTATCGATATCGATTCGCCGCAGCGGCTCGTCGACCGGCACTGTCCGGAGCGCAGCGTGACGCTGTCGACCGAAAGCGCACAAGCGGCGGAGTGCCTGCGCCGGATTCCGCGCGTCGCGTCGGTGGAGCGGAATGAATCACGCTTCACGATCCATGGCGTGGGCGATGCGTTCGTGACCGATGTCATCCAGTGTCTTTCGGAAAATCGCATCACGATCACCGATTTCCGCACGGAGCTGCCGAATCTCGAGGATGTTTTCCTCAAGCTCACCGGCCACTCCATCCGCGATTGACGACATGAATATTCTGCGCGGATTGTGGGACCTGACCTGGGTGGAGATCAAGATTTTTCTGCGAGAGCCGCTTGGCGCGATCGGGACGATCGCAATGCCCGTGCTCGCGTTCGTGGTTCTTGGGAAGGCCACCGCGGGACGCGCCGTATCGCCGGCTCCGCCGCCGGAAGCGCTGACGGGCCTGCTCGGCCCGGGCGGAATCCCGACGCTCGTGTCGATGCTCATCACGATCAGCGCGGTGCTGTCGCTCGTGACGATCATCTCGATTTATCGCGAGGGGGGAATTCTGAAGCGGCTTCGCGCGACGCCGCTGCGACCGTGGACGATTCTCACTGCGCATGTGCTCGTGAAGCTGCTGCTCACCGCGCTGACGATGACGGCGATGGTGCTCGCGGGGCGCCGCTATTTCGTGATCGGCCCGTCGGTGCCGCTCGTCAGTTTCACGATCGCGCTGCTGATCAGCACACTGAGCATACTGTCGATCGGGTTCATCATCGCGAGCATCGTGCCGACGGCGCGCTTCGCGCAGCCGATCGGCGCGCTGCTGCTGTATCCCATGGTCGGGCTGTCCGGATTGTTCGTACCCGTCGATTCACTGCCGCCGGTGCTGCGCACGATTGCGCTGATTCTTCCCGCGAGTCATTCCGCATCGCTGATGAAAGGGATATGGATCGGCGATGGGTGGATGGCGCATATCGGCGACGTCGGCGCGCTCGCCCTGGTATTCGCGGTTTGCGTCGCGATTTCCGCGCGCGTGTTTCGCTGGGAGTAGCGACGGCGGCCGCGGGGGTCGAAATCGTGAGCGCGGCCGCGAATTAAAAACGAGCGCCGCGACGTGAACTCCCGCCGCAGCGCTCGTGGACTGCGCGAGACCCGCGCATTCCAAACTCTACTACCCCCGTGCAGGTAAGACGATTCCGTTTCGTCGTAGTTAACGTCGGATTTGTGCTCGGGCAGCGCCAATTCGCATAACTACTCACTTAACTCATCTGATATCAATACGTTATACTGTATTTGCAAACATATGTTTACCTTGCGCGTGGCTTTTCATCGGCCGAGCCCTGCGATGCGTCGATAAAACGTGAGAGATCCGCTCATCTCTATAGATGCTTTCGTTGACTGAGAATGTAAGTTGAGTAGTTTTATCAACATGAGTTCGTCCATCGAATCGCTGGTCAATAAAGAGTATCAGTACGGCTTCGTCACCGACGTCGAATCAGATACGATCGCACCGGGTCTCACCGAAGACACCGTCCGCCTGATCTCGTCCAAGAAGGACGAGCCCGACTGGCTCCTCGAGTGGCGCCTCAAAGCGTTTCGGCGCTGGCAGGCGATGACCGAGCCGCACTGGTCGAATCTCAAATACGATCCGATCGATTATCAGGCGCAACGCTACTACTCCGCGCCCAAGAGTGTCACGCCGCTCCAGTCGCTCGATCAGGTCGATCCCGAACTGCTCCGCGCGTACGACAAGCTCGGCATTTCGCTCAGCGAGCAGAAACATCTCGCGGGTGTCGCGGTCGACGCGATCTTCGATTCCGTCTCGGTCGGCACGACGATGAAAGCAGAACTCTCGGCGCACGGCGTCGTGTTCTGCTCGTTCACCGAAGCCGTGCACAACCACCCCGAGCTCATCAAGCGATACCTCGGCTCCGTGGTTCCCTACTCCGATAATTTTTTCGCGGCGCTCAACTCCGCCGTGTTCTCCGACGGTTCGTTCTGCTACGTGCCGAAAGGCGTGCGCTGCCCGATCGAACTCTCGACGTACTTCCGCATCAACGCCGCGAATACCGGACAGTTCGAGCGCACGCTCATCGTCGCCGACGAAGGCGCGTACGTGAGCTACCTCGAAGGCTGCACCGCGCCCAAGCGCGACACGCACCAGCTGCATGCCGCGGTCGTCGAGCTCGTCGCGCTGGACAACGCAACGGTGAAATACTCAACCGTGCAGAACTGGTACGCCGGCGACAAAGAGGGGAAAGGCGGGATCTACAACTTCGTGACCAAGCGCGGCAAGGCGCACACGAATTCGAAAATCTCGTGGACGCAGGTCGAAACCGGTTCGGCGATCACGTGGAAATATCCGAGCGTGATCCTGCAGGGTGACAACTCAACGGGTGAGTTCTACTCGGTGGCTGTCGTGAACAACATGCAGCAGGCCGACACCGGCACGAAGATGATCCACATCGGCAAGAACTCGAAGAGCACGATCATCTCGAAAGGCATCAGCGCGGGGCAGGGGCAGAACAGCTACCGCGGCCAGGTGAAGATGCTCCCGAAGGCGCACGGCTCGCGCAACTACACGCAGTGCGACTCGATGCTGATCGGCAATAAGTGCGGCGCGCACACGTTCCCGTATATCGAGGTCGCGAACAACACCTCGACGACGGAACACGAAGCGAGCACGTCGAAGATCGGCGAAGACCAGATCTTCTACTGCAAGCAGCGCGGCATGAGCGCCGAGCACGCGATCTCGCTGATCGTGAGCGGCTTCTGCAGGGAAGTATTCAAGGAGCTCCCGATGGAGTTCGCGCTCGAAGCCCAGCAGCTGCTGGGAATTACCCTTGAAGGATCGGTTGGCTAAGAAGCAACAGCCGGCGCATACGACCACAAGCAATGGTTTGTCGTCGGAAGCGATTTGCAGTTGGTATGCGGTGAAAACGAAAAACCAAGCACAAAATATCCCCGACCATAAACCATTGATGTTGACTATTTCCGATCTCCACGCCACCGCCGGCGGCAAAGAAATCCTCAAAGGTATTTCGCTCACCGTGAACCCCGGTGAAGTCCACGCCATCATGGGACCGAACGGCTCGGGGAAGAGCACGCTCGCGCAAATCATTGCCGGCCATCCCGGTTACGAAGTGACCGGCGGCTCGGTGACCTACGAAGGCAGGGATCTCCTCGCGATGGCCGCCGAAGAACGCGCGCAGGCCGGCGTCTTTCTCGCGTTTCAGTATCCGATCGAGATTCCCGGCGTCACCAACGCCTATTTCTTTCGCACGGCCTACAACGAAGTCCGCAAGGCGAACGGAAAGGACGAGCTCGATCCGATCGAGTTTCTCGATCTCATGGAGACGAAGCTCAAGCTCGTCGAGATGGACCCGGCGATGCTGCATCGCTCGGTGAACGCCGGATTCTCGGGCGGCGAAAAGAAGCGCAATGAGATTCTGCAGATGGCGGTGCTCGAGCCGAAGCTCGCGATCCTCGACGAAACAGACTCCGGCCTCGATATCGACGCGCTGCGCGTGGTTGCCGGTGGCGTAAACGCGCTGCGCCGTCCCGACAACGCGACGATCGTCGTCACGCACTATCAGCGTCTGCTCAACTACATCGTCCCCGATTTCGTGCACGTCCTCGCCGGCGGCAGGATCGTGAAATCAGGCGGTAAGGAACTCGCGCTCGAGCTCGAAGCGAAGGGCTACGACTGGGTGATGGAAGCCGCGTGAGCATTTCACCCGCTCCCTACGAACAGGCGTTCAACGCCCTCCGCGCCGCGGGCGGCCCGTCGTGGCTGCCGGCGCTGCGCCGTGAAGCGATGGACCGCTTCAACACGCTCGGCTTTCCGACCACGCGCAATGAAGACTGGCATTTCACAAGCGTCACGCCGATCGCGGAGCGTGTGTTCAAGACGGCGCCGACGCGCAGCGGTCCGGCGACATTGAGCCCGCAGGACGTAAACGCCCTCGTCATCGGCGACCCCGCGTGGCACCGCCTCGTCTTCGTGAACGGACGTTTTGAATCGTCGCTGTCGGCCTTCGCCGGCTTGCCGGCGGATGTGCGTGTGACGACGCTGGCCGAAGCGCTGAAAGAATCGCCCGAGTTCGTCGCCGAGCATTTGGGAAAGCTCGCGAAGAGCGAAGGGCAGACGTTCACGGCGTTCAACACCGCGTTCGCGCTCGATGGCGTGGTGATCCATGTGCCGCGAGGTGAAGTCGTCGAGGCGCCGGTGCACATCGTGCACATCGCCGATTCGGGCGCTGCGGGAGTTGGAATTCATCCGCGCCTGCTCGTGGTCGTCGAGCCGCTCGCGCAGCTCACGATCGTGGAAAGTTTCTCGTGCGCGGGGCAGCTCTCGAGCGAGTACCTCACGAACTCGGTCGCCGAAATTGAAATCGGCAACGGCGCCCGCGTCGACCATTACAAGATCCAGCGCGAAAGCACCGACTCGTTTCACGTCGGCACCATGCAGGTGTTGCAGGGGCGCGATTCGATGTTCCATTCGTTCTCATACGCCGCCGGCGCCGCGATTTCGCGCACCAACATTTACACGAAACTCGCCGGCGACGGCGGTGAAGCGCGCCTCAACGGTTTGTATCTCATCGACGGCGCGCAGCACGCGGACCACCAGACGTTCGTCGAGCACCTCGCGCCGTCGTGCGCGAGCCGCGAGCTCTACAAGGGCATTCTCGACGGCGGCTCGCACGGCGTGTTCAACGGCAAGGTGTACGTCGATCCGATCGCGCAGAAGACCGACG
>DASYSH010000597.1:0-6943 GCA_036003525.1 Gemmatimonadaceae bacterium
CGCGTTCGCGACGGGCGTCGTGTCGGTGATCCAGATCGTCACGAAGTTCAAGGATGGCGCGTGGATCGTCGCGCTGATCATCCCGCTGTTCATCGTGATACTCCAATCGATTCATACGCACTACCGCCGGTTCGCGATCGACATCGCGTTCCGCGGGCGGAGTCCGATCCTGCCGCACGCGCACACGGTGGTGGTGCCGATCAGCGCGGTGAACAAGGCGACGGCTGCCGCGCTCGTGTATGCGACGACGCTGTCCAGAAATGTGCGGGCTGTTCACATTGAGGTCGACGCGAAGTCGACGCCGAAGCTCGAGCGCGAGTGGGACCGCTGGGATATCGGATACGAGCTGGAGGTGCTGTCGTCTCCGTATCGCAGCATCGTGCGGCCGCTCGTCGACTATGTGATGAAGCTCCAGACCGAAACACCCGGCGCGCTCGTCACGGTCGTTACGCCAGAACTGGTGCCGCGTCACTGGTGGGAATATTTGCTGCACAACAAGACGGCGCTCTACATTCGCACGGCGTTTCTGTTCAAGCCGAATGTCGTCGTGGTCGCGGTGCCGTATTTGCTCGGACACGACTACGAGCATGAGGAGCGCGGACCACGGTGGACGGCCGAAGCGTCCGTCATCACCGGAGAAGTGCTGGCAGCGGTGCGACGCAGCGAGGGCGGGAACACGGCGTAGCGCGCGGGGTCTTTGAGGACGGCAGACGGCAGGCGGCGGACGGCAGCTGGGACGGCGGGCTGCGGACAGCTCTACTCTGGCCGGAGATCTCAAATGCGACAGAAGGTCGCCACGCTCGCGCTCCTGATCACCGCGTCCGCCCTTCGCGCGCAGACTCCGCTCATTGCGCGTGGGTTCGTGTTCGACAGCTCCGGGCGACCGATAGAAAATGTGGAAGTTTCCGCGGCGATGGTCGGCCGCGTGACGCGCACGAACGCGGAGGGCCACTTTCAAATCGACACGGTTACGCCGGGTCCGAACCGGTTGCTCATTCGCCAGCCTGGGTGGAAGGCGATCGACACGACGTTCACGCTCGACCCCAAGAACCCGCGCGAACTCCGATTCACGATGACGCGCGTGGCGCAGAACCTCGAAGAGATTCGCATCGTGTCGCACGATGATTGTCCTACGCGAACGATGGAAGGGTTCGAATGCCGACGCAGAGCAGGGCTGGGCGCGTTCCGCGACAGCGCGGAGATCGCGGCGCTCAAGCCCGTGTGCGCGGCGGATATCGTATACGGAATGGAAGGACTGCGGCGAGTGCCCGGCCTGGTGTGCCCGCAGTTCATCGCGACAACCGGCTGGCGATGCCTCACCGTTGTCGTCGACGGCAAGCGAATCAGCGGGGCCAACGCGCCGCCTGAACTGATGTCCGATTACATCGGCGTCGAGTTCTATGCCGATTACGATCACATCCCCGAGTGGTACAAGCAGTTTGCGTTCGCCCCTGCCACCAGAGGAGTTGCCACGCGTCAGTCGGGGAAAGGCACCGATATTATTTACCGTCAGCCGTCACGCGGCGGCCGCAACTGTTCGCTGCTGGTTTACTGGACGCACTTCGCGCCGCGCTTCGATCCAAAACTCGATCAGGACAAAAACGCGACGCGTGCGATGAAGTCGAGGCGCGACTCCATCGCGGCGCTGCAAAAATCCATTGTTGATTCGCTCAACGCACTGAAGCGTCCGCCGAAGCCCTGAGCTCAGCTCTCCGCCTGCAGTCGCAGATAATACTGGCGCTTGAACTCTTCGAGCGTATCGCCGACGAACATCTCGTCGGCGATCGCGGCAATTTCTTCGGCCTCTTTCCACTGCTCGCGAAGCTCGTCCAGCTCTCCTTCGAGCGCGCGGCGCTCGGCATCTTCATTCGCGGCCATTTCCAACGCCAGCCGATTCGCGGCCGGCAGCCGGTAGAGCGGCATCGCCGGCTCGCTTCCCGTTCCGCCGTGACCCCAGAACGACCGGTTGGCGAGATGCAGCGCGAGCCGCTCGGATGCGGTGCCGGCCTGCGGCTCGCCATCACGTTCTCCCGAGAGTTCAGCGTGCGCGCCCCAATCGGTGCGCATTGCGAGTGAGGCGATCTTGGTGAAGAATCCGTCGGGATTGGTCGCGTCGCCGAGTTTCGCGATCGCCCACTGCACCTCGGCGTTGCTCGCGGCGGCGAAGTTGAGCACTGCGAGAAGTTTTCCCGCGGTGTGCAGGCCCGCGCCTTCGGCGAGAAGCGACTGTCCTTCATCGTGCGTGACGAGCACGCGCCAGGGCATTCCACGGGCCGGGCGGATGAGTTCGGCCTTCGCCAGATGGTTGTAGCGGATCACGAGCCGCCGGTTGTCGTCGTCGACGCCGCGCGCAAGAATTGACTCGCCGCGCCGCATCGTGCTCACGCGCAGCACGACTTTCTCGCTCATGCCGGCGATGGTCGCCCCGCTCGCGAGCATCGCCGCGAGCTTCCTCGCGAAGTAGCGACCGCTGCGCCGCACCAGTCCGTGCGCCGGCTCGGCGCTTCGAGCCCAGCGCTGAAGCCGGGCGCCATAGCGCCACGAGGCGATCTCAGGCGGCAGCGCATCGCCGATGCGCACGAGCTCCAGCCTGGATTTCGTCCGCGCGAGCCCGACGTTGTCGATCGAATAGCGCTGCCACGTGTCGCGGAACAGCTGCTCGCACCGCTCGATCGGTTCCCAGCGCTCCTCGAGCGGCGTGAGGTTCCACCGGCCGCAGTGCGTGCACACCACCCACAGACGGCCCTTCCGCGCGTCGAATGCGAGACGCTGTCCAACCGGGCACTCCGCTACAGTGTCGTTCGCGCCCAGATCGGTGTGACAGAAGAGACAGGTGGAGAACATGCTGCAATTAGCTACCTATTTGAGCCCTCGCTGTTCCAGCAGGGCGCCGACTTGCGGATCACGGCCGCGAAATTTTCTGTACAGCACTGCGACGTCGTCCGTCCCGCCTTTCGACAGGATCATATCGCGGAAACGTTGCCCGTTCGCGCGTGAAAGTCCGCCGTGTTCGGTGAACCACTGGTAGGCGTCGTCGTCGAGCACCTCGCTCCACATATACGCATAGTAATTGGCGCTGTAGCCGCCGCTCCAGATGTGCGCGAAGTACGACGTCCGGTAGCGAGGGGGAATGAGCGGCATTTCGATATTGAATTTCTTGAGCGCCGCCGTCTCGAACGCGTCGACGTCGGCCTGCTTTTCGCCCGGCGGCAGCGTGTGCCACGCCATATCGAGCAGCATCGCCTGCACGAGTTCGCCGGTGGCATACCCCTGATTGAAGGTCTTTGCCTTCTTCAGCTTTTCGAGGAGTTTGGGCGGAATCGGCTGTCCGGTCTCGTGATGCTTCGCGTAGTTCGCGAGGATCGTCGGATAGGTAGCCCAGTGCTCGTTGAACTGCGACGGGAACTCGACGAAATCCGTCGGGACGTTGGTTCCCGTGAGGCGCGGATATTCAACATGTGTGAGCATCGCATGCAGCGCATGGCCGAACTCGTGGAACATCGTCGTCACGTCGTCGAACTTGAGCAGAGCTGGCTGACCCGCCGCCGGCTTTTCAAAATTCGCGACGTTGTAAATCACCGGCTTGGTTTTCAGAAGGCCGGTGCCGTCGACGAAGCTGTTCTCCCACGCGCCGCCGATCTTGTTGTCGCGCTTCCAGTAATCGCAATACCAGAGCGCCATCGACGATCCGTCGGCATCGAACACTTCGAACACGCGAACATCCGGGTGATAGACCGGGATGTCCTTCCGCTCCTTGAACGTCAGGCCGTACAGCTGCTGCGCCGCGAAGAACACGCCGTCATGCAGCACTCGATCGAGTTCGAAATACGGCTTCAGCTGTGACTCGTCGAAGTCGTACTGCGCTTTGCGCACCGATTCGGCAAAGAGCTGCCAGTCCCACGGCTCGAGCTTCAGGTCGCTCTTGTTCTTCGCGATGAGTGCCTCCATCGCTTTCGCTTCGCCGTCGGCTTTGTGCTTGATGGCGGGCACCATGTCCGTCAGCAGCTTGATCGCGTGATCCGGTGTCTTCGCCATCTGATCGTCGAGGACGTACGCGGCGAGATTCGGAAAGCCGAGCAGTTTGGCGCGGTCCGCGCGCAGCTGCGCGAGACGCAGAACGATCGCGCGCGTGTCGTTGCTGTCCCCGTGTTCGGTGCGCGTCGTCGACGCCCTGAACAGGCGCTCGCGCACGGAGCGGTCGGTGAGCGACGCCATCGCCGGTTGTTGTGTGGTGTTCTGCAGCGGGAGAACCCATTTACCGTCCTGCTTTCTCGCCTTCGCCGCGTCCGCCGCCGCGGCGATCTGAGCGTCGCTCAGGCCCGCAAGCTCGTTCTTGCTTGAGATGACGAGGCCGCCGGCCTTGGTCGCCGCGAGCAGTCGATTCTGGAAATCGGTGCTCAGCTTCGACTCTTCTTCGTTGAGCGCCTTCAGTTTCGTTTTGTCCGGGTCGGCGAGCAGGGCGCCCGCGCGCACGAAATCCTTGTAGTAACGCTCGACGAGAAAATTCTGGACCGTGTCGAGGCTGAGCGCCGCGCGTTTGTCGTAGACCGCCTTGACGCGCGCGAACAGCGCCGCGTTCATATGAATCGCGTCGGAATGGGCGGCGAGCTTCGGCGCGAGATCAGTCTGCGCGCGCTGAAGCGTGTCGTTGGTATTCGCCTGCGTGATCGACTGAAACGCGTTGTTCGCGCGCGTCAGCAGCAGGCCCGTTTTTTCGAGTGCGACGATCGTGTTGTCGAACGTCGCCGGGGCGGTGTCGGCGGCGATTTTGGCGACCTCACCGATCTGCACGCGCATCCCTTCTTCGATCGCGGGCTGATAATCCTCGTTGTGGATCTTGTCGAACGGCGGCGCCTGAAAGGGGAGGGTGCTCGCGTTCGCGAACGGATTCGACAGCGTGAAGGTCATGGCGGTTTTGGAATTGCTGCAGGCGGTAAGCGCGATTGCCAATGCGAGCGCGACTGAATCACGGCGGCGGGGCATCACGGAACCCTCATAAGAAGATGTGTGTCTGCGAACGCGTCGGTTCGAAACGCTAGATTTTCGGCAGCGTGATCCCGGTCTGCGACTGGTACTTGCCCTTCTTGTCCCTATAGCTGACTTCGGGCGGCTCGTCGCCCTCGAAGAACAGCACCTGCGCGATCCCTTCGTTCGCGTAGATCTTCGCAGGCAGCGGCGTGGTGTTCGAAATTTCCAGCGTCACGTGGCCTTCCCACTCGGGCTCGAAAGGCGTGACGTTCGTGATGATGCCGCAGCGCGCATACGTCGACTTGCCGACGGTGATCGTCATGACGTTGCGGGGAATCCTGAAATATTCCACGGATCGTGAGAGCGCGAACGAGTTCGGCGGCACGATGCACACATCGCCCTCGAACTCGACGAACGACTTGGGATCGAAGTGTTTGGGATCGACGATCGAGCTGAGAACGTTCGTGAAAATCTTGAACTCGCGCGCGACGCGCATATCGTAGCCGTACGAGCTCACGCCGTAGGAAATAACGCCGGAACGAACCTGGCTCGATTCGTATGGCTCGATCATGCCATGCTCCTTCGCCATCTTCGTGATCCAGCGGTCGTTCTTGATGCTCATGAGTCGATGAATATCTGAAGTGAGGAGAAGACCTGCGCGACCGCGATGAATCTACCGCGTCTCAGCCCGTCATGCTCATCGGCGGCGCGGTGCCGACCAGCACGGCGGTCGTCGCGATCACCAGTGCCGCCAGCACCGTCTCGGCGGCGAGCGATCGCACGACACCGGACGTCCCGCCCGCGCGCGAGAGCCGGGCGCCGCGCCTGGCGTGGTGCAGGCCGAACATTGCGATGCCAAATGTGAGCGCGAGTTTCGCCGCGAGAATCGCGCCGTAGGCCGAGTGCGGCAAATCGGCGAGATGCTCGACTCGAAGCAGGAGACTGATCACGCCGGTTGTCACGAGCGTCATCGCGCATGTGAGCGCGACTGGATGGAACAGTTCTATGAGCGTCGCAACGTGCGCCCCGGCCGCGTCCGATCTCGATCGCGCGACGAGCGCGACCATCGACAGCGCGCCCAGCCACGCGCCCGCCATCGCGACGTGGATCCAGTCCGAGAACACCGAGACGAGAAAGAGCCGTTCCGCCGCGACGGCATGACCCATCAGCGCCGGGCTCAGCGTGATAGCGGTCGCCGAAAGTATTCCGAGCCACCAGCCGCCTCGCGATCCGCGGCGAGCGAACAACAGCGCGGTCAGCATTGCGATTGCCGCACCGGCCTGAAGCAGCCACCCGCGCCCCCACATCGTGTGGAGAACATTTTCCATCATCGGAATTACCGGATCGCCGTCCATCACGAGACCCCGCGCTTGCGCGTAGAGCCGAGCCGGTGAGACAACCAGCACGCATGCGGCGGCCCATGCACCGGCGCGCGCGACCAGCTCATTCCACTCCGCGAGCGGCGCGGGAGATGACGCGGGCCATCGTTCGAGCACGCCCCAGCGAAACATGAGCGCGCCCGTCATCACCACGATCGAGCCGAGCGCCACCGCGCGCATGACGGTGGCGAAGAGTTCGAACGCGGACATGTCGGCGAACAGAATCAGCGCGCCGCCTTCACGACGAAATTGAATGTTCCGTTCGCGGGATGCCCGTCCCTGGCCGCAGTGCTCCACGTGATGACGTACACACCGGGCTTCAATGGCGTTTTCAGCATCGCGGTGACGGGCGCGTCCTGGCCGGTGTCGGGGCGGGCGAGAGCGGCGAGTGCGATCTTCGCTCCGGATGCACTACCGAGTTTCACGGTGGTCACCGGCAGCTCGACCTGTTCAGAAAACCAAAGCCGGATCGCGCGCGGCGAGGTCGCGAGCGTGTCGTCGCTCGCGGGATCGCTTTTGACGAGGTGCGCGTGACGTCGCAGCGGCGCGGCAGACCCCGTCGGCGCCGGCCGCACGAACGCCGTCGACGTCGCCGC
>DASYSH010000598.1:0-6069 GCA_036003525.1 Gemmatimonadaceae bacterium
TGCGACGGACGGAGCAGCTCCGTCATCCCAGCGTCCGCGATCACGTAGTCTTTTCCGCCGCTCCGCTTTCGGTACAGCACTCGCGCGAGCAGAACGCCGCTCGCTGCCGCGAAAAACCGGCCCGGCTCGACGATCAACTCCGCGCCCAGTGCGGTGATGGCGGGAACCACGACGGAAGCAAACGCGTCGAGATCGGGCTCCGGATCTCCATCGTCATATGCCACGGGCAGTCCACCACCGATATCGACATATCTGATTTGAGCGCCCGCCGTCGCAAACCGTTGGCGCAGCTCGGCGAGACGGCCGAGCCCGTCGCGATAGGGATCGAGCGTTGCGAGCTGCGAACCGACGTGCATGTCGAGTCCGATCAGGTCGATGTGCTCGAGTCCGCCCGCAACTTTGGCGAGCGCCAGCGCTTCGTCGTGAGGGATTCCGAACTTATGGCCTCGCGACCCGGTCGCGATGTATGCGTGCGGATTCTCGACGGTCACTTCCGGGTTGATCCGGAATCCGACCGGTGCGACCACGCCCAGTTCCCGCGCGACCGCCTCCAGCAGCAACAGCTCGGCCTCAGACTCCACGTTGATCAGTTTCACGCCGGCCTTCAGCGCGTCCCGAAGCTCCTGGCCGGTCTTCCCTACACCGCCGAAAATGATGTCGTGGCCCCTGAATCCTGCGCGCTGCGCGCGATACAGTTCGCCGCCGCTCACCACATCGACGCCAGCGCCGAGTTCGCGCAGCACCGTGAGAATCGCACGATTGCCGTTCGCCTTCATCGCGTAGTGAATGCGATGTTTCACGCCGCCCAGCGCCGCCGCGAGACGGCGATAGCGGTCGCGAATAACGCCGGCGCTGTACACGAACACCGGCGTACCCGCCTGACGCGCGATCGTCTCGGCGGAGACATCCTCGCAGTACAGCGCGCCGTCGCGGCGGGCGAACGCGGACGTCAGTACGCTTTGGCCCACACGACCTCGTATTTCGCGGGCTGCCCCGTGACCATGCACGTCTTTGGCGCTTCCGGTGACCGGAACTCCGCGTCGGGAATGCAGCGGATCGTCGCCTTGGTTTCTTCTTTCACCTGCGCTTCGACTGCGGGATCGCCGTTCCATCCCGCGTATACGAATCCGCCCGGGCCCGCCATGATTTCCTTGAACCGATCGTACGAGATGTCGCCCCGATGCGTCGCGGCGTCACGGCGCGCTTTCGCGGCCGCGAACAGATCGTCCTGAATCGTCGCGAGCAGTTTCGCGACCGACTCCGCGACGCCGGCCATCGGAATTGCCGCCTTCACGCGCGTGTCGCGGCGCGCGGAGAACACCGACTGTTTCTCGAGGTCCTTGGGACCGAGCTCCAGGCGCAGCGGAATTCCGCGCAGTTCCCATTCGTAGTATTTCGCGCCGGAGCGCATGCCATCGCGCGCGTCGACGTGCACGCGCAGATGATTCTCTCCGCGCCCCGTCCACGACGTGAGTTCGGCCTTCAGCTTGTTCGCGGCCTCGATCATTTTCGCGCGCTCGTCGTCGCTCTTCCAAATCGGAACGATCACGATCTCGATCGGCGCGAGTTTCGGCGGTGTAACGAGCCCGTTGTCGTCGCCGTGCGTCATGATCAACCCGCCTATCATGCGCGTGGACACGCCCCAGCTCGTATTCCACGCATGTTCGATCTCGCCGGATTCCGCCTGAAATTTGAGCTCGAACGCCTTCGCGAAATTCTGTCCCAGATTGTGCGACGTGCCGGCCTGCAGCGCTTTGTTGTCCTGCATCATCGCCTCGAGGCCGTAGGTGCGCAGCGCGCCGGCGAATTTTTCGCTTTCCGATTTCAGGCCGGTGATGACGGGCATCGCCATCCAGTTTTCCATGAAATCGCGGTACAGGCCGACGATAACCAGCGCCTCCGCTTCGGCCTCATCATGCGTTGCATGCGCCGTGTGCCCCTCCTGCCAGAGAAACTCGAGCGTGCGCAAGAACAGCCGGGTACGCATTTCCCAGCGCACCACGTTCGCCCACTGGTTCATGAGAACGGGCAGGTCGCGATAACTCTGCACCCACTTCGCGAGCATGTGGTAAATGATGGTCTCGCTCGTGGGGCGCACGACGAGTGGCTCCTCGAGCTTCTTCCCGCCACCGTGCGTCACGACTGCGAGCTCGGGCGCAAATCCTTCGACGTGCTGCGCCTCCTTCTTCATGAAGCTCTCCGGAATGAAGAGCGGGAAGTAGGCGTTCACGTGACCGGTCGCCTTGATCTTGTCGTCGAGCGCACGCTGCATCCGCTCCCAAATGCCGTAGCCGTTGGGACGGATGACCATCGAACCTTTCACCGGCGAGTAGTCGGCAAGCTCGGCGCGCAGAACAACTTCGTTATACCACGCGCTGAAATCGTCGGCGCGGGTGGTCAGTTTCTTGTCGTCGGCCATCAGTCGTTGCTTAGGTAGTCGAAGGGGAAATGTGTTCGGTGAACCAGTCTTTGAGTGCCGCCATCGCGGACGCATCGGCCGAGAGCAACGGTCGCGATGCAAACTTTTTGCTCGGCGCCTCTTTCAATTTTCCCGCGAGCCCCTGCACCAGCACTTCAGTTCCCGAATCGAAGCAGATCACCGCGCGCGCGCCGGATTTTTTTGCGCCGTCGACCTGATTGCGGGTCGGCTGCGTCTGGTAGCGCTCTGCGCTGAGGCCGTAATCGACGCTCATGCCGGCCTCGCGCAGCAGATGCGTGAGACGCAGCGCGTCTCCGATCGGATGCTCGAGCGCGCCATTGCCGCCGACGAAAAAGAAATCGGCGTTCGTGCCGGTGGACACGGGCATGAGATTGCGCGCTTTCAGCAGTTCGCCGAGGACAACGTCGCCCATTCCGAATCCGAGCGCCGGGAGGTCGACGCCGCCGAGATCGTTCAAGAGATTGTCGTAACGCCCGCCGCCGCAGATCGCGCGGAGTTCGCCTTTCGCATCGAACAGTTCGAAGACAATCCCCGTGTAGTATGCCAGTCCGCGCACGATCGAGAGGTCGATGTCGACCCACTCCCGAACGCCCAATGACTGGAGATGGTTGAGATATGTCGCAATTCGCTCGAGATGCGGCTTCACCGCCGGCGCGTTCGCGAGTTCCCCGCGAAGTCCACCGATCTCTTTTATCGCCGGCAATTCGAGCACGGCTTCGATCATCGACGGCGTGAGCCCCGCGTCCGAGAGTTTGGTGACGGACACGTCGCGCGGCTGCCGCGCCATCTTATCGAGCACTGCGTAGACCGCTGCTTGCGCGCGTTCTTCGCGCACGCCGATCTCACCGAGCAGCGCGTTCAGCAGACGGCGGTCCGATACGCGCGCACGAACATCGCTCGCATCGAGCCCGAGTTCCTGCATGATCGAGATCGCGACCGAAAGCAGTTCGGCGTCGGCAAGCTCGCTCGCCTCGCCGACGATGTCGACGTTCAGCTGAAAGTGTTCGCGCAAACGGCCGCGCTGAGCGCGCTCGTACCTGAACAGCTGCGGGATCGAGAACCAGCGCACAGGCTTGCGCAGCGCGTTCGCGCGCTCGGCGACCATGCGCGCGAATGTCGGCGTCATCTCCGGCCGAAGCGCGACCTGCCGGTCACCCTTGTCCGTGAAGTTGTATAACTGACCCGCGATCTCGTCCCCGCTCTTTTTGGTATAGAGATCGAGCGGCTCCAGCGGAGGGCCATCATATTCGACGAACGCAAACCGCCGGGCGACCTCACGCCAGGCCCGGAAGATATGGGCCCTCTGCGCGAACTCGTCTGGATAGAAGTCTCTGAACCCGGGGAGCGCTCCGCCTGACATTTGCTAAATCTAGCCGCCGGTCGGACTTACCTCCAGCCGCGCCATCGCGTCGCCCACGGTGTGAAACGAACCGGTTATCAGCACGGTGGCGCCATCCGCGGCGCCCCGGACCAGCGCCCGGTCGAAGTCACGGATCACCTCGGCGTGCCATCCGCGCTCGCGGGCATAGTTCAGCGGCTCAGGGATCGTCCAGGCGCGGCTCGGCGGCGCCGTTGGGGCATTCGTGAGGATGAACCGCTCGACGACGGGTGCCAGCGCGTCCATGATGCCCCGCCAGTCCTTGTCGGAGAGCACGCTGAGAACCGCGACGATCGGTTGCGGGGGCGCGATCGCGCTCAGGGTGCTCGCGAGCACCGCGGCGCCCGCAGGATTGTGCGCCACGTCGAACAGGTATTTGCCGACGCGCTGGAACCGCCCCGGCAGGCGCACATGCTGCAATCCCCCGTGCAACTCGGCTTCGTTCGGCGCGAATTGCGGAGGAAGCGCTTCGAGCATTGCGATCGCGACGGCCGAATTGGCGGCCTGATGCGTGCCGAGCAGAGGCGTCGTGAACGATCGCGCGCCCAGTGAAAAACTCGTGCCGGTCGCCGTGACGCTCACGTTTGCGGGGCCGCCCTCATCGTATATCACACGAACGGGATTGGCGCCGTGTGTTCGCGCGTACTGCGCCAGCAGCTCGCGAATCGCGAGGTCCGGATCGCCGACAATCGCCGGCACGCCGCGCTTGAAGATCCCCGCTTTTTCGAATGCGATTTCTTCCCGCGTCGCGCCGAGATATTCGACGTGATCGATGCCGATCGACGCGACTCCGGCGACGAGCGGCGTGATCACATTGGTCGCGTCGAGCCGGCCTCCAAGGCCGGTTTCGATGATGGCGACGTCGACATCTGCGTTCGCGAAGAATTCAAATGCCATCGCGGTCGTTGCTTCGAAAAATGTCGCGCCGAGCCGCTCCACTTCGGGCGTCCATTTGTCGACGAACTCGACAATCTGGCGCGGCTCGACCGGCGACCCGTCGATCAAGAACCGCTCGCGAAAATCGACGAGGTGCGGAGATGTGTAAACGGCGGTGCGCAGTCCTTTCGCGCGCAGCACCGCGTCGAGCGTCGCGCACACGCTGCCCTTTCCGTTGGTGCCCGCGACGTGGAGCGTGCGGAGCCGCCGATGCGGATCGCCGAGCGAGTGGAGAAACGCTTCAACCCGTTCGAGCCCAAGCCGCCAGATGCCAGTGGTGCGCGCGTAGAGAAAATCGAGCGCGTCGCCGTACGTCCTCAGCTCGAGGCCCACCCGGTTGCGGCCGGCTTCCCGCTCATGTGGCGGAGCAGCTGGCCCACGGTCTGCTTGAGCTGACCGCGATGAACGACGCTGTCGACCATGCCGTGGTCGAGAAGGAATTCCGCCGTCTGGAACCCCTCGGGAAGATCCTGTCCGAGCGTCTGCTTGATCACACGCGGTCCGGCGAATCCGATGACGGCGCCCGGCTCCGCGAGGATCGCGTCACCCAGCATCGCATAACTCGCGCTCACGCCGCCCGTCGTCGGATTCGTGAGAATCGAGACGTACGGAATGCGGCGCTCGGCGAGCTGAGAGAGCACGGCGGATGTCTTCGCCATTTGCATCAGTGACAGCACGCCCTCCTGCATGCGCGCGCCGCCAGATGCGGAGACGATGATCAGCGGGAATTTTTTCTCGAGCGACCGCTGGCCGAGCCGCGCGATTTTTTCACCGACGACGGATCCCATCGACCCGCCCATGAACGCGAAATCCATGACGGCGAGATTCACGGGCATCTTTTCCATGGTGCCCGATGCGGTGATGATCGCGTCGCTGTCGCCCGCGTTCGTCAGCGCCTTTTTCAGGCGGCCCGGATAGTCTGGAAACGTGAGCGGGTCGACCGACCGCATATCGGTTTCGGTTTCCTCGATCGACCCGTTATCGAGCAGGATGTTGATGTAATCGATGGCCCGGATGCGGCGATGATAGTCGCAATTGGGGCAGACGTTGTGTGTCTTGTTGAAATTCTCGCGAATGTCCGTGTGGCCGCAGGACTCGCACTTCTCCCAGACGTCCGCGGGGATCTCAAGCCGGGCGCCTTTGGGTTGACGGGGTTTTTTCTCTTTTCTGAACCATGCCATGCGTTCAAATGTCGCGGAGAGGCTCCCATCTCACAACCACAGAAGTGAGGGGCGAGACCAGCGGGGAGTGGCGAGAGTGAGCGGGGAATGGGGCGAAACGAGTGGCGAGCGGCGAGGCCAGAGGGGAGTGGGGA
>DASYSH010000599.1:0-7181 GCA_036003525.1 Gemmatimonadaceae bacterium
TCCAGACCTGCCGCGGTTCGCACACGCACACGGTCGTCGACGACCCGAAGGACAAGGAAAACATTTACGTCTACATCTCCGGCACGTCGGGCATCCGTCCGAGCGAAGAACTCGCGCGCTGCAACGACAACCCGTGGGATCCGAACAACTCGAACTTCCGAATCGAAGTCATCAAGATCCCGCTCGCGCATCCGGAGCAGGCCGCGGTGGTGAGCTCGCCCGCGATCTTCGCCGACCCGACGGCTCCGACGGGCGAACTGCTCGCGCCGACGGCACATGGCGCGTCACCGGCGGATACCGCAGCGAATCGCGCGCGTGCGCAGTTCATGGCCGAAATCGCCAAACTGCCCGTCCCGGTGTCGGCCGCGGATTCGGCGACGTGCACGCAGAACGTCACACGTTTGGCCGCACAGTACGGCGTGACCCCCGGCGGACGCGGCGGCAATCCGACCTGCGGTCCGCAGCTCGCGGGCGGCCGCGGTGGACGCGGCGGTGGTCGCGGTGGAAACTCAGGTCCGGTCACGCGTGAAGATTCCGCGCGTGTGAACTTCACGGCTGCGGTCGGCGCGTTGACGCCGCTCAGCGCGTCATCGAGCAAGGCCGACACGACGCGTTACCGTGGCCAGGTCGATGGGCTCGCGAAGAAATACGGCGTCGCATCGCCGTTCGCGCCGCGCACGCTGACGCAGTGCCACGACATCACGGTATATCCGGCCGTTGGAATGGCGGGCGGCGCGTGCGCCGGAATGGGACTGCTGCTCGACATCAGCAACAAGGCCGACCCGCGCCGCATGGCGCAGTACGCCGACTCCAACTTCTCGTTCTGGCACTCGGCGACGTTCAGCAACAACGGCGACATGGTGCTGTTCTCCGACGAGTGGGGCGGCGGTGGCGCAGCGTATTGCCGCAAGGACGACCCGAAGAACTGGGGCGCCGACGCGATTTTCAAGATCGTGAACGGCAAGCTGATTTTTCAGAGCTACTACAAGCTGCCCGCTCCGCAGACGGCGCTCGAGAATTGCGTCGCGCACAATGGCTCGCTGATTCCGATTCCGGGCCGCACGATCATGGTGCAGGCTTGGTATCAGGGCGGTCTCTCGATTTTCGAATGGACGGACCCGGCGCATCCGCATGAAATCGGATTCTTCGATCGCGGTCCGAACGACGGCACTCGCGCGGTCGGCGGCGGATTCTGGTCGGCGTACTGGTACAACGGCCAGATCATCGGATCCGAGATGCAGCGCGGTCTGGATATTTTCGAACTGACGCCGAGCGCGGCGATTTCGCAGAACGAGATCGATGCGGCGAAGTCGGTGCGTTACGAATTCGAAAACGTGCAGGATCAGCAGAAGTTCAGCTGGCCGGCGAGCTTCGCGCTGTCGCGTTCGTATGCGGACCAGCTCGAGCGGTGGAAGGGCCTGCCCGCGGATCGCGTCGCCTCGATTCGCGCGGCGCTCATGAATGCGGAGGGGATGAGCGGGTTGCAGCGTCGTGACGCGCTCGGCGCGCTCGCGAACAAGGTGAATGAATACGTCGGCGGGTCGTCGGATCCGGCGCGAGTGCAGTGGCTCGCGGCATCAATCAAGGATTTGGCGGCCGCGACGAAATAAGGCGGCGACGCGGTACGTGTGACGCGTGAGCGGCATTTGGCAAGGAGTAGAAACAATGAGGGGCGCGGAGAAGTTCTCCGCGCCCCTCATTGTTTCGCCGTCAGGTTGTACTCGAAGCTCAGAGTTCAAGCTCATTGGGCATAGGTTGGGGCGTCAATACTCGTCCTTCGAAGCTGCGCACTTGCAGTTGCTGGAGCTCGCAGCTCCGAAGGACGAGTTCTGACACTCCCCACCCGTGAGTTATGAGCTTGACCTGGCAGCTTCCCGAAACAACGTCAACGAGTGGTGCGGACAATAGCAGGACCAAATATACGCCCTTCACCGCGCCACCTCCGTTTGAACGAGCTGAACGACTTTGCATCCATCGTTCAACGCCGGCATGTATTTCCATGATGCGTACGCCGAGCTGACTGCGGCTGACGCCTCCGGTGATGGCGATTTCAGAATTCTGAGCGTGCCGTCTCGCACCAATCCGAGCGTATCGACGACAAACTGAACCACGAACCCCGCCGTCACCGGTGAGCGTTGAACAGCCGGTCGCGGCCGCGCTGCGGTGTCACCGATGAACTTCGCCGGCTGTTGAACCTGAAATTCGAACGACGGAGTCGCGTTCGGTTTACATGTTTGTGCATTCGCGACTTTGGATCCACCGGCGAATGCCGCCGAAGCGACGCACAGCAGCGCTAGAGCCTTCATCGAACAACGACCGTCCGCGTAATGGTGATCGTGCTGTCATTGTACGCGCTGATCAGGCGAACGGTCGCATTGCCGGACTGCGCGAACCGCAGCGTCGCAGTGTGCGAATAAAACTCGATATTGGCGGTGCAGCTCGTTGGGTTCACCACGCGATCGTCGTACGGTCGAATTTCTGCAGTGCGACTGTCGATCATGGCAACCTTCGTGTCTCCTTGCTTCATGCATCCGCCGCCGGACGTCCGGAATGATACGGTGAAATCGGTCTTTGCAGCGACCGAATCCGGAATCGAAATCGGCTGTGAAAATGTCTGATCGATGTAGCCGAGCTGCGATCGATACGTCGGCCCGAAGATTTCGCCGCATGCCGAAATCAATATGACGAGGCCGAACGCGAGAGCGAATCGGATTGATTTCACTAGAAGCGCATCCCGAGCGTAATCGGCACCAATCCACCCCCAAGCATTCGCATGTAGCGCGCCTCGAGAAAATATGTGTGCGTTGCGGAGCGCACTTCGAATCCGCCGCCGCCCGCAAATCCGGCAGTCCAATACTGATTGAGATAACCTGCAAATCCGGCGATCGCATAGGGAGACCACCGCTTTGATGAATCGTTCAGCCGCGCGATGAGACTCGCGGTCGCCGATCCCGGTGTGACCGGAGAGCACACGACGAACGAGCCGCAATGGATTGGCACGAACTGAAGCATCGCATCGAGACGAATCGCGAAGTGCGATGATTCGACAGGAAAGTGCGCGAGCACGCCGATCGCTCCGCCGGATCCCGGCGAGCTGCCGTAAATACTTCCGGCCGTGAAGTCGCCTCCCGCCATGATCCCCCACGACGCGGACTCCTCAGGCGGCGTGCCCTGCGAAACGGCCGCTGCGAACGGAACGAGAACACCGGTACAACAAACCAACAAAGCACGCTTCATATTACCGACTCCGTTAAGGAAGGAGTCTGATCATACATCTATTCTCACATGTGCGTCGAACGCAATCGCGCCAGCGCTATTTCTGCGCTGCCTCCAATCGCGCCTTGGCCTGCTTGATCACAGTGTACGTGATCGAGTCCCACGCGTTGTGAATTCCGATGTACAGCAATGCCGCCGGCGCGACGGCCGCAACGAACAGCGCCTCGACCGGATTTGACGGCATCATCAACCCTGCCATAAGAAATGCGCCGTACGCCGCGAACGGCAGCACGAGGTGCCACCACCAATCCTCGTGTACCATCTTGTACGCCTTCTGCCTCAAGGCCCGCCGCAGCACGTTGAGCATGTAGAGCACTCCCGCGGCGCCAAGCACGTCGACAGCCGTTATGATACCCGCATCTGCGGGCCAAGGCGCACTGAGCATTGCCGAGAGCAGCAGCGCCGCGCAGAAATGCACGATCGTCGGCGACCCGAACGCCGCGACCCCCGCCTCGCCGCCGGTTGCCGGCATCGTCGTCTCCGCCATCAGCGCCATCACGACGAACTGCAATCCCGTGAGTGCCGCGCCGGACGAACCGATGATCACGTAGTAGCTCTGCCAGCCGACGAGCAAATGCGGAATGGATGCGCTCATGGTTTCTCCTCCGCGACACGAAGTGGTTTGATCCGCGCAACGTCGTACTGAAATCCCTGCGCGGCATCCCAGAGGTCGACGGCGCGCTGTGCGTTCAGCCAGAATTCAGCCGAGTTACCGAACAGCCGCGAAAGGCGCAGTGCCATCTCGGGACTTACAGCACGACGGCTTCGCAGCAGCTCGTTGATCGACTGCCGTGAGACGCCGATGGCCTTGGCAAGCCCGGCAACGGTCAGCCCGTAGTCAGGCATGAAATCTTCGAGCAGCATTTCCCCGGGGTGGGTCGGGCGCCGCTTCATATGACGGGTATTGAGAACACTCATGAGTTGTTTGCTCGACTAGTGGTAATCACAGACCTCGACATCGTACGCGTCGGCGTCGACAAAGCGAAAGCAAATCCGCCATTGGTCGTTCACTGCAATTGCATGCTGCCCCTTCCGCGCTCCCTTGAGCGCGTGAAGTCGGTTCCCGGGCGGCACCCTCAGGTCCGACAACCTGGTCGCGAGATCAACGTATTCGAGCTTCCGCGTCGCGCGCGCCGCAACATCCGGCGGGAAGCGCCTTGCCGCACCCGCCAAGAACAAATCCCTTGTGCGCGCATCGGCGAATGATTTGATCATCAGCTATTGTAACGTGTCACGTGACACCTGTCAATGCGCGGCTCCACCCTGACAGCGGCCGTGCGGGCGCATAAGATGTAGAACACGCGGCGGCGCGTGAATCGGTCGCCCGCACAAAACATCCAGGAGTCCAGGCATGTTCACGACTGTTCGATCGTTCGCCGCAGCTGCTATTGTTGGAATCGCGTCGGCGGCATCGGCCCAGCAGCCGGAACCGATCGACACCGCGATGAATTCCAAGATCCGCGTCGAAGGCGTCGACCACTCGAAAATCATGTGGATCGAGCACAACCTCACCGACGTCTACGGTCCGCGACCGATCGGCTCACCAAATCATGTCGCCGCCGCAAACTGGGCGCTGAAAACGATGACGAGCTGGGGAATGAAAAACGCCCACCTCGAGCCGTTCACGTGGCGCGGCGTCGGCTGGCTGCCGGGACGCGCGAGCGGCTACATCATCTCGCCCGTCAAACAGAATCTGAAATTCGAAGCGGTGCCGTGGTCGCCATCAACCAAAGGCACGGTGACGGGCGAGGTCGTCAGCATCGTCGCGCCGGCGACTCCCACGGAAGAAGAACTCGCCGCGTTCCTCGCCCCGCTCGCGTCGAAAGTGAAAGGCGGGATCGTGATGGTCGGGCTGCCGCCCGACGTGCCGGTGAACTTCAACGAACGTCCCAAGCGCACACCCGACGAAGATGTGCGCGCACGCTACGCGCCGCGCGATCCGAATGCGCCCGCCACAGGCCGCGGCGGCGGCGGACGCGGCGGCCGTGGCGGCGCCGCGACTCCGGTCCCCGACGGTCGCCTCTCGGCGCAGCAGGTCAACGCGCGCATCACGCAGTTTCTCCGCAACAACATGCCCGCGCTTCGTCTCACCGCGCAGGGACCGGGGAGAATTCCCGGCGTGATCGTCGCGCAGAACGGCGCCGGTCAGATCTACGACGACACAACCCCGCAGCCGCCCGCCGTGATTCTTCGCACCGACGACTTCGGCCGCATCTATAGAATCATCGCCGACGGCACGCCGGTGAAAGTCGAGTTCAATATTTCAAATCAGTATTTCCCGGAAGGCAAGACCAGCTACATCACCGTCGCCGAAATTCCCGGCACCGACAAGGCCGACGAAGTCGTCATGATGGGCGGACACCTCGACTCGTGGACCAGCGCAACAGGCGCGACCGACAACGCGATCGGTTGCGCGATCATGATGGAGGCCGCGCGCATTCTCGAAACGCTCGGCGTGCGCCCTCGGCGCACCATTCGCGTCGCGCTCTGGAGCGGCGAAGAAGAGGGCGAGTACGGATCGCTCGCGTACGTCGCGAATCATTTCGGCAGCGCTGAATCACCGAAGAGTGAGTTTTCGAAAATCGACGCCTACTGGAACATCGATGACGGCACCGGCCGCGTGCGCGGTGCCTCGATCTTCGGGCCGCCGGAAGCCGGCGTGATTCTCGCGCAGTACCTGAAGCCGTTCGAAGATTACGGAGTGTTCGGCGCGTCGGCGTCGACCGCGCGCGTCGAAGGCGGCAGCGACAACGGGGCGTTCGCCGTCGCGGGACTTCCCGGCATCGGCGCGCAGCAGGATCAGATCGAATACAACAGCACCACGTGGCACACCAATCTCGACACGTACGAGCGGATCGTGCCCGAGGACGTGATGCACAACGCCGTCCTCACCGCGTCGCTCATGCTTCATCTCGCGAATCGCGACCAAATGCTGCCGCGCTTTGCGCCGGATAAAATGCCGGCGGTGCCGGAGCGACGGCCGGCACGGTCACCGACGCCGTAGGCCGGGGCCGGGGCCCCGTTCCGGCGTGCTCTAAACGGTTTGCGGTGGTCGGCTGTCCAAGCTATACATAGACGTGATATGTATAGAGAAGATGACCATGGACGAACCCCGCTCGCAGATCCTCGCAGGCACGCTCGACCTGCTGATTCTCAAGACGCTCTCCGCCGGCACCTTTCACGGTTACGGGATAGCGCTGCACATCAAGAAGCTTTCGCGCGACGCGCTGCGCGTCGAGGAAGGCTCGCTCTACCCCGCCCTCCAGCGCATGCAAATGAAGGGCTGGGTCTCTTCGGCGTGGAAGGAATCGCCGACTGGACGACAGGCGCGCTACTACAAGATCACCGCCGCAGGCAGGAAACAGCTCGGGTTTGAGTCGTCCGAGTTCCAGAGTTCGGTCGCGGCCACGATGCTCGTCCTCAAAGGGCCGCGCGGAGTTGAATCATGACCGCGCGCGAGCTGTGGCGCCGGATCGTCGCAATGGTGCGCCGCGATTCACTCGAACGGGAACTGTCGCGCGAGATGCAGGCGCATGCCGAACTTCTCGCACGCGACATTGCGATCGAACAAGAACTCGATCCCGAAGCCGCGCTCGCCTCCGCGCGCAGACAGATCGGCAACGCGACAAAGCTGCGCGAAGAAGCCCGGGATTACTGGGGATTCCCGGGCCTCGAGGCTATCGCGCAGGATCTTCGCTACGCCGTGCGCGGCCTCGTGCGCGCGCCGGCATTCACCGCGACGGTCATCGTCACGCTCGGACTCGGAATCGGTGCCAACGCCGCGATGTTCGCCGTGATCGACCGCCTGATGTTCCGGCCCCTCCCATATCAGCAGGAGCCGGCGACCGTCGGGCGGGTCTACCTCCAACGTTCGGACTTGCGGCGCCGGTTCACGAGCTCGACGA
>DASYSH010000600.1:0-6934 GCA_036003525.1 Gemmatimonadaceae bacterium
CGCACTGACCGTCGAAGTTCAAGACGGCATCGCGATCATCACGATCGACCTGCCGGACGAACCGGTCAACAAATTTTCTGCGGCCGTGATCGCCGAGTTCGACGAGGTGCTGACGCAGTTCGAGACGATGCAGGGCGTGAAGGCGGCGGTGCTGATCAGCGGGAAACCCGACGTGTTCATCGCGGGCGCCGATATCGATGCCTTCCTCGAGTTCAAATCGGCGGCGGACGCCGAAGCCGCAAGCGCGTCAGGACATCGCATGATGGCGCGGCTCGAGACGTCACGAGTGCCGGTGGTTGCGGCGATTCACGGAGCGTGCCTGGGCGCGGGTCTCGAGATGTCGCTCGCGTGCGCGTATCGCATCGCGACGGATCATCCGAAGACCGTGCTCGCGCTGCCGGAGACGCAGCTCGGACTGATTCCCGGCGCGGGCGGCACGCAGCGGCTCCCGAAAGTTGTCGGGCTGCAGGTCGCGCTCGACATGATTCTCACTGCGAAGAATGTGCGCGCGAAGAAAGCGCTGCAGGCCGGACTCGTGGATGAGATGGTCCATCCCGCGATTTTGCGCGACATCGCAATCGCGCGCGCCACGGCGCTCGCCTCCGGAACGCTGCGCGGTCACAATCGCAAGAAGCCCGGTCTGGTGGGATCGGTGCTCGACGGAAATCCGCTCGGGCGCGCAGTCGTGTTCCGTCAGGCGCGGAAGATGGCGCTCAAAAAGACGCGCGGCTCGTATCCGGCGCTGCCTGCGGCGATCGATGCGGTGGAGGCCGGATATCGCGGGCCGGCGACACACGGCTACGTGACCGAAGCGCGGCTGTTTGGCGAGATGGCGATGACCGCCGCATCGCGCGAATTGATTTTTCTTTTCTTCGCGACGACGTCGCTCAAGAAAGAAACGGGGGTGGCGGGCGCGACGGTCGCGCCCATTCCGGTCACGCAGCTCGGTGTGCTCGGCACCGGATTCATGGGCGCGGGAATCGCCGCGGTCGCCGCGATGCAGGGCGTTCCCGTGCGGTTCAAGGACATGAAGCACGAGCAGGTCGGGCACGGGCTCTCCGCGGTGCGCACGGTGCTTCAGGAACGCCTCACGAAGAAGCAGGTCACGCGACAGCAGTTCGATGATCAGCTTTCGCTCGTGTCGGGCACGATCGAGTACACCGGTTTTGCGCACGTGCCCCTCGTGATCGAAGCGGTGTTCGAGGATCTCGCCGTGAAACATCAGGTGCTCGCGGAAATCGAACGCGTGCTTCCATCCGGTGCGATTTTCGCGAGCAATACGAGCACGATTCCGATCGCGCAGATCGCGGACGGCTCGCCGCACCCGGATCGCGTGATCGGCATGCACTTCTTCTCGCCGGTGCAGAAGATGCCGCTGCTGGAAGTGATCGTGACGCCGCGTACGGCGCCTGAGGTGATCGCGACGGCCGTGGCGTTCGGCCGCAAGCTTGGCAAGACGGTGATCGTGGTGAACGACGCGCCGGGATTTTACGTGAATCGCATTCTCGCGCCGTATATCAATGAGGCGGGACGGATGCTCGACGAAGGCGTGTCGATCGAAGCGATCGACAAGTCCATGCTCGATTTCGGATTTCCGGTCGGCCCGATCACGCTGCTCGACGAAGTCGGCCTCGACATCGCCGGCAAATCGGGCGCGATTATGTCGAAGGCATTCGGAGATCGCTTGAAACCTTCGCCATCGATCGAAAAAATGCTGGCGGCTGGCCGTCTCGGCCGGAAGTCAAAAAAAGGATTCTATCTGTATGACGCCGCCGGCAAGAAGGGCGGCGTGGACGAGTCGGTGTACGCGCTGCTTCCGGCCGGAACTCGCCGCGTCGAACTCTCCGCCGACGAGATGAAGCACCGCTGCCCGCTGGCGATGGTCAACGAGGCGGCGCGCTGTCTCGAAGAGAATATCATCCGGTCGCCGCGCGACGGCGACATCGCCGCAGTCTTCGGCATCGGGTTCCCGCCGTTTCGCGGCGGGCCGTTCCGGTGCATTGATTTTGTCGGCGTCGCGGAAGTCGTGCGGCAACTCGAAGCGATGAACGTGAAACATCCGGGGCGTTTCGTGCCAAGCGCGCTGCTCGTAAGCATGGCGCGCGACGGCAAACGATTTTACCCGGCGACCGGCAAGCCGGTCTAGGCCCACCCATCATGAGGAATGAGATGAAATCGATTGTTCGGGGCGTGATGATCGCGCTGATTCTCCTCGCGCCGCCTGCGCGCGCCCAGCAGACGCGCGCCGAGCGCACGAAATACGCCGAGACGTCGCTCTATACGGACGTGATTTCGTTTCTCGATTCGCTTCAGCAGCGCGGCGCGAAAATTCACATCGGTTTCATCGGCCGCACAATGCAGGGCCGCGACGTACCGTATGTGATTGCGTCGCGCCCTCTCGTGACGACGCCGCTCGAGGCCAAGCGGCTCAACCGGCCGATCGTCTACGTGCAGGGCAACATCCACTCGGGTGAAGTCGAGGGAAAGGAGGCGCTGCTCGCGCTGCTACGCGACCTCACGATGAATCCGAAGCCGAACGTTCTCGATTCGATCGTGCTCATTGCGGTTCCCGACTACAACGCAGACGGCAACGAGGCGCTCGCCCCGCAGGCGCGCAACCGCGGGGCGCAGCAGGGACCCGAAATGGTCGGCACGCGCCCGAACGCGCAGGGGATCAATCTGAACCGCGACTATGTCCGCGCGGAAACGCCGGAGACGAAGGGCTCGCTCGCGATGTTCAACGCGTGGGATCCCGATGTGTTCGTCGATCTGCACACGACCGATGGCAGCTATCACGGCTACGCGCTCACCTACGCGCCGTCGCTCCATCCGGCCGCGGCGATTCCGGGCGCGACGTTCGGCGGTGCGTTCGCGCGGGATTCAATGCTGCCCGTGCTCCGCGCTCGTATGAAAGCACGCGATCACTTTGCGATTTTTGACTACGGAAATTTCTCGGGCGACGAAGGTCCGCGCGCCGGTCCCGGCGAAGCGCGCAGCTGGTCGACGTATTCGCACACGCCGCGCTACGGCACGAACTATTACGCGCTCCGCGGCCGCATTTCGGTGCTCAGCGAAGCGTTCTCGCACGATCCGTTTGAAAAACGGGTGAAGTCGACGTACGCGTTCGTGCACGAGCTGCTTGGTTTCACCGCGGAGCGCGCCAAGTCGGTGCTCGCGCTGAATCGCAGCTCAGACGCCGGGTTGGAATCGGGGAAGTCCGTTGAAGTTCCGATCCGCGCCGCGCTCACAGCGCACGGAACGAAGCAGATCGTCGTCGAAGAAATGCTCGACACGATTCCGGAGGCGCGCGAGGCGCTGCGGGCGCAGGCGGCGGCCGCGGCCGCGGCGCGCGCGAACGGCGGAGGTCGTGGCGGGCGCGGCGGCGGTGGCGCGGCAGGCGGCGGGCGCGGCGGCCCGCCTGCGTGCGCGTGGCCGCTCACCCAAGCCGGCATGCGATGCGGCATGGTGCGCACCGGAAAGTTCGTGAACCAGAACATGCTCGTGCGCGACCGCTTCGACGGGACACTCAGCGCGAAACTTCCGGTCGCCTATTTGATTCGCAAAATGCCCGGTCAGGATTCACTCCTCGCGCAGCTTCGCCTGCACGGCGTGGTCGTCGAGCGGCTCATGGCGCCGCTCGACGCGCGCGGCGAACTGTTCACGGTCGATTCGGTCACGAAACTTCCTCCGGGCGACGGCCACTCCGATATCCGCGTCACGGGCGCCTGGGCGGACAACATGCACGTCGCCGGTGATCAGGGAGACTACATCGTGCGCGGCGCGCAGCCGCTCGGCGTGCTCGCGGTGATCCTGCTCGAACCGCTCTGCGATGACGGCCTCACGGCCTGGAATTATTTCGACGCCGCGCTCGACCCGCTGATGAAATCACCGAATCGCACGTTTCCGGTCGCCCGCATCACGGCACCGGTCACCGTCACGACCCGCATCATACCGTAAAGACCCTGAATGCTTCGCAACTCGCTCCTCTATCTGTCGCGGCAGCCGCAGCTCTTCCGCTTCGTCCGAAAAAACCGGTTCGCGAAAGCGATGGCATCGCGGTTCGTAGCGGGCGAAACAATCGAATCGGCCATGACGGCGGTTCGCGGATTGAACGCGCTCGGAATCAGCGCCTCGCTCGATCTGCTCGGCGAAAGCGTCACGAACGAAGGCGAAGCGCGCGCCGCTGGAGCCGAGTATGTCCGGCTCATCGATGAGATCGCAAAGAACAAGCTGGACGCGAACGTGTCGGTGAAGCTCACTGCGATGGGACAGGACATCAGTGACGATGTCTGCGAATCGATCATGCGTTCGGTTCTCGATCGTGCGCGCCAGCACGGCAGTTTCGTGCGGCTGGACATGGAAGGCAGCGCTTACACCCAGCGCACGCTCGATTTCTTCGAGAACCGTCTGTATCCCGCATATCCTGACAACGTCGGCATCGTGCTCCAAAGCGCGCTTCGCCGCACGTGGAAAGACGTCGAGCGCGCGATCGCCCTGAATTGTCGCGTGCGGTTGTGCAAAGGCGCGTATCTCGAGCCCGAAACGGTCGCGTTCCCGCTGAAAGCCGATGTCGACCGCAACTACGTCACCTGCATGCAGGCGCTGATGGAGCGCGGACGGTATCCGGGAATCGCGACGCACGATCCGGAAATCATTTCAATTGCAAAAACGTTCGCGTCGGAACATGGAATCGAGCGTTCGCGATTCGAATTCCAGATGCTCTATGGTGTGCGGCGAGACATGCAGGAACAGCTCGCGCGCGAAGGTTATCGCCTCCGGGTGTACGTTCCATTCGGCACGCAGTGGTATCCGTATTTGATGCGGCGCCTCGCCGAGCGTCCCGCGAACCTCGCGTTCATCACCGGAAACATCGTGCGCGAGTTTGCGAGCCGGCGAAAGAAGCAGGGCAACGGACGACGCCCGGCATGACGCCCGGACAGCACCTTCCGCCGGAGTATGACAAGGGCGACGAAACCACAGTCGGCGGATATGCCGCGGTGCACTCGCGACCCGCGGCGCTCGAGGGGCGCGACGGCATGTCGTACAGCCTCGACATGCTCAGCGATTCCACCGGCGAAACCGCGGCGCAAAAACGATTCGGCGCGTATCTCATCTTCATTCAGTGGGCGCGTCTTGGCGCGCAGAAAGCGGAAGGGCATCTCGAGACGGATTTTCTCGCATGGGGAAGCACTGCGGATGAAGCGGAACGCGCGCTGGGATCGATGCCGCTGGTCGAGGCGCAGCGCGCGCTCGATGCGCTGGTGCTGGCGCGCGACGGCGACTCAACCCGCCGCTGGTGGGATGTGATGCGCGAAGACACTGCCGACGGAGCCGAGTGACGGAAGCTCGCGGAACCGTGCTCAACGGCACCGGGGGAATCTGGGCCGTGCGCACGACGGAAGGCGCTACAGTCGATGCTTCGCTGCGTGGCCGCCTGAAACAGGAAAGCGCGACGATGAAACTCGCGGTCGGCGACGAAGTCACGATCGCGCAGGATGGTGCTGACGGCGCGTGGACGATCGCCGGGATCCATCCGCGCCGCGCGGTGCTCGCGCGACGGTCGCCCGGAAAGGCGCGCGGCGAACGCATCGTCGCCGCGAACGTCGATCAGGTGCTCGTGGTGTTCGCCGCGGCGAAACCCGAGCCGCATGTGCGCATGCTCGACCGCTTTCTCGTGATCGCCGAAGGGAATAACATTCCCGCCCGGATCATCTTCAATAAAGTGGAGCTCGTCGGCGGACTATCGGGAGTCGACGCCATCGCGCGCGACTACGAGCGCGCCGGGTACGATGTGCACCGCACGAGCGTCAAAGCGAAAATCGGATTGCGCGAATTGCACGACGTGCTCGCGGGCAAAACCTCCGCGCTCACCGGACCGTCCGGCGTCGGCAAGTCGTCGCTCTGTAACGCGCTCTTTCCGGGACTCGACCTTCGCACCGCCGAGATCAGCGAATCCGTGAACAAGGGACGCCACACGACGGTCGGCGCGCTGCTCGTGCCGATTCCCGACGCGCTCGGCGGGTTCGTCGTCGACACACCCGGACTTCGCGAGGTCGGCATGTGGGGACTGCCCAGTGTCGATCTTGCGCACTGCTTCCCCGAATTCAGGCCATACCTTGGCCACTGCAAATTCCAGGACTGCTCGCACGGGACCGAACCAAACTGTGCGGTGCGTTCGGCTGTCGAATCCGGACAGGTCTCCCGCGAGCGGTATGAGAGTTACCTCAAACTGCGGGAGGAACTCTCGGAAGCCGAGGACAAATGGTAAGCATGCGGTTGCTCGTAGTTGCAGCGGTGATGCTGCCCGCGGCGCTCTGCGCCCAGGCCGGCGCCGATCAGTACAAAGCGGGCCGTGCATTGATGGACTCCAACAAGTCCGACGCCGCGGTGAAGGCATTCGAGAAAGCCGTCGCCGCTGATGACAAAAATCCGGAGTACCATCTCTGGCTCGGCAACGCGCTCGGCAGCGTAGCGCAGAATGCGAGCGTGCTGCGCCAGCCGTTTCTCGCGCGCCGCGTGAAGTCCGAATTCGAAAAGGCCGTTGAGCTCGACGCGACGAACATCAGCGCGCGCGAGGGACTCATATCGTTCTATACACAGGCGCCGGCTGTAATGGGCGGAAGCATTCCTAAAGCGCGCGAGCAGGCCGATGCGATCGCGAAGATCAACCCGATGCGCGGCCACTTTTCACGCGCGACGATCGCGGGACACGAGAAAGATGCGGTGGCTGCCGAACGCGAGCTGCGGGCAGCGGCCGACGAAGCTCCCGACAGCCTCGTTGCCCTGACGACGCTCGCGAATTTTTTCGCGAGCAACAATCGTCCGGACGATCCGTTTCCGCTCATCGACACGTATCTCGCGCGCCATCCCGGCGATTTGCTCGCGACATTTTGGATCGGCCGTCTCGCGGCGACGACCGGGAAGCAGCTCGACC
>DASYSH010000601.1:0-4682 GCA_036003525.1 Gemmatimonadaceae bacterium
CGATTCGTCAGCAACAGTCGTTCAGCCGCATCAGCATCCAACGGCGGAGACAAAAGGTACCCCTGCACATACTCGCACCCGAGTGACTGCAGCACCTCGCGCTGCGCCGAATTCTCCACGCCTTCGGCGACGACATCCATCGAAAGACTGCGCGACAGATTCAGAATCGTCCGCACAATCTCCAGGCACTCGCTGTTCGAATCGATTCGCCCGACAAAATACCGGTCGATCTTGATCGTGGAAATCGGCAGCCGATGCAGATAACTCAGCGATGCATGCCCCGTCCCGAAATCGTCCATCAGCATGTGAATCCCGAGCGCTTTCAGCTGCTCGAGCGCGCCGACCGCGGCGACCGCGTCCGCCATGATCATCGATTCGGTGATCTCGAGCTTCAGCTTCCCGGCATCTATTCCCGTCTCGGCGATCGCACTCTTCACGACCTCGACCAGCCCCGGATGCGTGAGCTGCCGTGCCGCGACGTTCACGCTCATCCAGATCGGATCGTCCGCGACGACTTTCGTGTTCCAGTGCGCGAGCCGCTGCGCTGACTGGCGCAACACCCATTCGCCGAGCGGCAGAATCAGTCCCGTCTCTTCTGCAATCGGAATGAAATCCGCCGGCTGCATAGCGCCGTGCGTCGGATGATCCCAGCGCACAAGCGCTTCGAACCCGACGATCCGTCCCGGACCGAGCGACCAGACCGGCTGATACATCACGCGCAGCTCTCCCCGATCCATTGAATGCCTTAGATCATTTTCGAGCGACATCTGCAGTACCGCGCCGGCGCGCATGTCCGCCCTGAACACCTCGTGCCGCGCGCGACCGCGCAGCTTCGCGCGGTACATCGCGAGATCGGCGTCGCGCAGATAGTCCTCAGGCCGCTCGAGCCCCGGCTGGCTCATCGCGATGCCGACGCTGACCGACATGAACAGTTCGCGGCCGTCCAGATAGAACGGCTGCGCGAGCGAATGCTGGATGCGCTCGGCGACGGAAATCGCCTCGGCCTCGTCCTTCACGCCTTCGAGGATCACCACGAATTCGTCGCCGCCCAGTCGCGCGACCACGTCGCCCGGTCGTACGCAGCCGTTCAGCCGGCCCGCGACGAGACGCAGCAGTGAGTCACCGGCATGGTGGCCGAGCGAATCGTTGACGACCTTGAAGCGGTCGCAGTCGAGAAAGAGCACGCCGAACTGCTGCTCTTTGTTTCGCTTGGCGCGCGCGATCGCGCGGCGCAGCAAGTCGGTCGCATAGCTGCGATTCGGCAGCGTGGTCAGCGAATCGAACTGTGCCTCGCGGCGAAGGCGTTCTTCGAGATCTTTTCGCGCCGTGATATCGGTCATCGAACCGGCGATGCGCAGCGCGCGCCCTTCTCCGTCGCGCACCACGATTCCGCGGCACAGCACCCAAATGAAAAAGCCTTCGCTGTGACGAAGGCGGTGCTCGCTATGGAAATGTGAGCGCGACCCCGCGGCCTGTGCGGCGATGTCGACCTTGAGCTGAGGCAGATCGCTCAGGTGAACGCGGCTGAACCATTCCTCGGGACTCAGCGAAAGCGATCGATCGACGACTCCGACCATTTCGCGCCAGCGTTCCGAGAGGTAGACCTCGCCCGCGATGAGATTCCAGTCCCACAACCCGTCGTTCGCGCCGCGCGCGGCGAGTGCGTATCGCTCTTCGCTCTCGCGGAGCGCCTCCTCCATCTTCCGGCGCTCCATGACCTCGCGTTCGAGATGCTCGTTCGCATCTTCGAGTTCGACGGTGCGCTTGAGCAGCTGCGCCTGCAGTTCCTCGAGCTTGCGGCGTGCCTCCGCTTCGACGGCGATCCGCAAACGCAGCTGCGCGCGCGACCGCTGCATCCACCAGACTGCGGCGACGCCCGCGAGCAGCACGAGGACCAGCGGAATCAGCCGCATGTCATCGTGCTGTCGTGAGCGTGGAGGGACACGTTATCTGCGCTCGGTCGCGTCGCGGACGTCGAGCAGGATTTCGAAATACAGCTGCTCGCGGCGGTAGGCGAAATCGAGCGACGCCATCTGCGCGTCATCGCCGGTGACTTTGGCGCGCTCGAAAGCTTCGCGGTACATCTCGTCGAGATTGGCCAGGATACGGTCGCGGGAACGGGACATGCGGTTCTTCTCCAAAATGTCAGCGGTGAGACGGGGCGCCTCGAATCGCGCGGGCGGGCCGGCGGGTTTCGGAGCGTTGTTTGGCGGATCGAGAAAGATTTTTTTTGCGGCGCCGAGCATCAGGCGCCGCGGATTCAGCGGCGTTGTCAAAGACCGGCCCGGTCAGCGAACGCCGCGCTGCGCGAGAAGCCTCGCGACAGACGCGTCGTCCTGGACGAACGGAAGCAGCGAAGCCACGACGTCGGGTTCGCTTTCGCCCTCGACCGCCATCAGGGCGGGCGGATGGCCGCCGCCGCCGGATGTTCGAGGGCTCCCCGCGCGGCGATCGATCTCGATCACCGCACGAATCGGCGCGGTCCCATCCGGCGTCAGCCGCCGGATCCGCACCACGTGCCCTTGGGGCATCGTCCGTTCGTAGAGTATTTCCGACATCGCCGTTCCTTATCAGGGGCCACGTGCAGTGAGCGAAATTCACGCCCGCGCCCGTCCTCCGCAAGACGGCAAGCTAGCCGTTGAGACGGTGAAAAACCGCTTCTTCGATGACTTTTCCGTCGCGAAGGTGTTCTAACACTATGCGCTCGAGCAGTGCCGGGGTGACGCCTGAATACCAGACTCCCTCCGGATAGACGACGACAATCGGCCCGGAACCGCATACGCCGAGGCAGGGCGCCTCAGACCGCTTCACACGTGTAGGACCGAACAAAAGCCCTTCCCGCTCGAGCAGTGAGGCCAATTTGCTGTACAGTGCCCGGCCACTCCGGTCGGGAGAGCAGAACCCGCCCGTGCAGACGAGCACATGGCGGGAATAGGCCTCCATCACCGGTTTCTGAGTCACCTTTGAAAGTAGCTAGTTTTCAGTCATCTCCCAAAAGTCAAAACGTGATCGTGAAAATCCTCGATAAGCGATTCCTGACGATTCTTGCCGTCGCCGCGCTGGCATCGACCGCGCGCGCACAGGACTTCAACGGCCCGCTGCCGTCCGATCCGCGCATCGTGCGCGGACAGCTTCCGAACGGACTGCACTACATGATCCGCCGGAACTCGAAGCCCGAAAAGCGCGCCGAGCTCCGGCTCGTCGTGAACGCGGGTTCGATTCTCGAGGACGACAACCAGCGCGGACTCGCGCACTTCGTCGAGCACATGATGTTCGACGGAACCAAGCGGTTCCCGAAGCAGGATATCGTGAACTTTCTCGAGCGCGTCGGCATGCGCTTCGGGGCGGATCTCAACGCGTACACGTCGTTCGATGAGACGGTGTACATGCTGCAAATCCCGACGGACACCGCGCGCCTCGTGAATTCCGCGCTCGACATCCTGCAGGACTGGGCCGGCGGCGCGACGACGTTCAACCCGGGCGAAATCAAGAAAGAGCGCGGCGTGGTGATCGAGGAATGGCGCACCGGTCGCGACGCGTCCGCGCGCATGCAGAACCGGCAGTTCCCGGTGATGCTGCAGGGCTCGAAGTACGCGCTGCGCATTCCGATCGGCACCAAAGAAAATCTCGAGACATTTCCCGACTCGCTCGCGGTGAAGTTCTATCACGACTGGTACCGGCCCGATCTCATGACCGTGATCGCAGTCGGCGATTTCGACCCCGCGCAAATGGAAGCGTCGATCAAGCAGCGCTTCGCCGGGATTCCGATGCCGGCCGCGCCACGCGAGCGCACGTACGCGTCGGTGCCGGATCACGACCAGACGCTGGTCTCGATCGAGACGGACAAGGAGTATCCGGTCTCGACGGTCGAGCTGCTTTGGCTCAAGGATCGCGACAGCGTTCGCACGCTCGGCGATTTCCGGCGCTCGCTCGTGTCGTCGTTCTATGACGGCATGGTCAACGCGCGTTTCTCCGAAATGACGCAGCGCGCGGATGCTCCGTTCGCGTTCGCGGAGGGCGGCCGCGGAAGTTTTGTGCGCACCAAGGACGGGTATCAGCTCGTCGCGGGCGTGAAAGAGAGCGGCTTTGAAAAAGCGGCGCAGGCCCTGCTCGCCGAAGCGGAACGGATTTCGCAGTTCGGCTTTACACAGACCGAACTCGACCGCCAGCGGACGAATCTTCTCCGCTCGATGGACCAGCAGTATGCGGAGCGCGACAAGACCGTCTCCACGCGATTCGTGGACGAATACGTGAGCAGCACGCTTTGGAAAACCCCGGTGATGGGGATCGAGCAGGAACTTCCAATCATGCGCATGCTCGCGCCCACGATCACGCTCACCGACGTGAACGCGCTCTCGAAGACGTCGTTCGGCGACAAGAACCGCGTGATCCTCGTCGCCGCGCCGGACAAGCCCGACGTCCACGTGCCGACGGCGGCGGCGATGCTCAAGGTATTCGACGCCGCAAAGAGCCTCGCGCTCACCGCGTACGTCGATTCATCATCGGATGCGGCGCTGGTTCCGAACGCGCCGGTGCCGGGGAAAATCGTCGCCGAACGCGCGCTGCCCGAGACGGGGATCATCGAGTGGAAACTCTCGAACGGCGCCAAGGTTTTGCTCAAGCCGACGGACTTCAAGGCGGATGAAATCCTGTTCGCCGCGCGCGCTCCGGGCGGCGAATCC
>DASYSH010000602.1:0-3730 GCA_036003525.1 Gemmatimonadaceae bacterium
GACGTCGTCGCGTACCTGTTGCAGGCGAACAAGCAGCAGACCGACCGGCCCGACTCACTCAAGAGCGATACGCTCTCGATGCGCGGGACGAGGATTTCAGTCAGCGCGCCGTAAGAATCCGCGGCGCGCTCACGGCTTGAGTGCCGCGCGCGCCGATCGAATCCGGTCGAGCACCGGTTTCAGCTCCGCGTCGGCATCCGCCCACAAATCGAGCACACGATCGTACCAGGTGATCGCTTCGTTGCGACTTCCTGTCGCCGCCGCGAGATCCGCCCGAAGCAGCATCATGCGTGGCCACCATGCGCCTCCTCCATCCGGCGGAAGCAACGGCTGAAACGCGAGCGCTGAATCCACGTAAAAGCGTACCACTTTCAGCGCGGCGACGGTGTCACGCAACGACAAGAATGCCTCGGCGGACATCACGCCCAACGCGTCGTCGCCCCAACCCGAGTGATAGTCACGCCTCGCAAGCGAGTCGTACAAGATTGCCGCCCGCCGGAGCGCCGCGGTGTCGTTCATCGCATGCGCGCGCGCGGCAAACTCGTACCTGTTGTAATTCGCATCGAGCCTGTACGCGTCCCAGCTCGGACGCGCGCTTCGCGGTGCGAAGGCGAGGGTTGGTTCAATCCTTCTGCGCCGGCAGGCAACCGAGCACTCGGCGTCGGTGAGCGACCCGAAAAAAGCAGCTTCGCGCGCGCCGATGTCGTCCGGCGGCACGCCGAGAAACACGAGGGGCACCGCGTCGCCGTACGTTTTCGCTTCAGGGCCGAGCCGGCCGTAGGCAATTCCCGCCCAGATACGCAGCCGCCGCACGCGCCCGTACATCAGCTCGAGTGAACCGCGGGTCAGGTACACGCCCGGCGCATCGGGAATCGCCTTGACCAGTGAATCGAAGTTCGCCCGCGATTCGGCGCCGCGGCCGAGTTTCGCGGCCACCTCCATGCGCGCGCGGAACGTCAGCAGGTTCTCGGCCAGCGCGCGGTTCGACGCAAGCTTGAGCTCGGCGTCTGCGCCCTGCAGATCGCCGAGCGACATCAGCACCCGACCGAGGCCGGCGTGCGCGCGCCCTTCCGACGGATCTGCGCCGACCCACAGCTGGGCGATCCGTTTCGCCTGCGCCAAATTCGTGAGGTACGGATTCTCTTTCGCCGCACGCGTTACGTCTGCGCGCCATGCGGGAAGAGTGTCGCCCCGGATTCCGACGGTCAGGAGCGTGTCGGCGTCGCGGAGGACGATTCCCGTCGCGTCGTCGCAAGTGCCGCCGGGTTCGAAGTTCACACAGCCGATCCGCTGGTTTGAGCGGAGGATATCCAGAATGTGCTCGAACGCTTGGTGGTAGTTCGGATCCAGTTCGAGCACGCGCGTGAGCACGCGCACGGACGTGTTCCAACTCGAGCGGAACGTTCCCCGGTTCGTGTCGGTTGGCCAGAGGCGCACATAGCTGTCGTGGTACGAGCAGTCGCCGAGCATGTACATCGCTTCGACGTCGGTCGAGTCGCGCGCAACGAGCGGCGCGAACGCCTCGCACGCGCGCCCATAGTCGGCGTTCGACATCGCCACCTCTCCCGCGATCAGCGCTCGCTCTCGCGGCGGGAGGCGCGATCCCAAGCGCTGTGCTGCGAGCGCATGCAGCTTCGATTCGGGCTGTCCGATGGCTTGCTCGCCCCATGCGAGCGCATACGACATGCGCAGGTGGGCGAGCGCAAACGTCGAGTCGAGTTCGAGCGCGCGCGTCAGATGTTTCCGCGCGCCGTCGAGATCGAAACGGTTGAGCGCGCGGTCGCCGAGCAGGAATTCCTGATAGGCATCGATCGACGAAGTGCCAAGATCTCCCGTTCGCGCGCCGGCTGGCGGAGGAACGTCGAGCAGGCCGCGCGCGAGCGGCGTGAACGCGGTGAGCAGGGAATCGGGCTCGCCGGCCTCGCGCGTCGCCGATCGCAGCTTTGCGCCGGTGCGCACGTCGAACACATTCGCCACGATGCGCGCGCCTTTTCCGAGGCGAAAGAAATCACCCATCACGAGCATGCCTGCGCCCGCGCGGCGCGCGAGCGTAAGCCCGTCATTCAGCGTGAGCGTGAGCGTCGACCCGGGTAGCTCGCGCAGCAAATCGCCGACCCGCTTGTCCGGGACGACCTGAATGTCGGTCCACCGGCTCATGTCCATCGAGAGGAGATTGACGCTCGCATCGCGCAGCCAGTCGAGGTCCTGCGCTTTCATCACGTTCCCGAATGGCACGACGATCCACGCCCGGGAATTCAGCGCAGGGTTCGGGCGTCGCGCGGCGGGGTTTGGGCGCGTGCCGCTCTTGCACGGCGCTGGCGTGCCGTCCGGGCACTGCGCGAGCGCCGCGGTGGTGAATGTCACGAGTACGACGGCCGCGGCGCCGAGTGCACGCACGCGGTACTTCCGGAGCGAAGTGTGCATGGAAAAAAAGTACGATAACGACTGGCAACTCACCACCCGCCGTTGCATCATCCTGCCGTGACCGACAGCACTGATCTCGCGCGCCGCCTCGGCGTCGCCCTCGGCGACGGCTACGCGGTGGAACGCACGCTCGGCGAAGGCGGCTTCGCGGTGGTGTTCCTGGTCCGCGACCTGGCGCTCAAGCGGAAGCTCGCCGTGAAAGTGCTCTCGCCGGACATGATCACGTCGAAATCCGTGCTGGAGCGTTTTCGCCTCGAGGCGGAAACGGTCGCTCAACTGTCGCATCCGAACATCGTGCCGCTGCATTTCATCGGGCAGCAGGACGACCTGCTCTATCTCGCGATGCAGTGCGTCGACGGCGGATCGATCGGCGATCGTTTGAAGCGCGACGGGATGCTGGCCGTGGACGATGCCGTGCGCGTGATGCGCGAAGTTGCGAGCGCGCTCGAGCATGCGCACAGACGCGGCGTAACGCATCGCGATATCAAGCCGGCGAACGTGCTCATCGACGCCGAGTCCGGGCGATCGCTCGTCACCGATTTCGGAATTGCCCGCTCTCCCGATACCAAGGGTCTCACCGCCACCGGAGTGATGCTGGGCACACCGGCGTATCTCTCGCCCGAGCAGGTCACGGGCGAGGCGATCGATCATCGCGTGGACATCTATGCGCTCGGCGTGATGGCGTATGAGATGCTCGCGGGTCGCGTGCCCTTCGAAGGCGCGACGCCGACTGCGGCGATGATGAAACGCCTCGCGGGTCCGCCGGAACCGGTGAGCGCGCTGAGGCGCGAAGTGCCGGCCGAACTCGCGGCGGTAATCAATAATTGTCTCGCCGCCGACGCGGCGGAGCGCTATCAGTCGGCCGGTGATGTCGTGCGCGCGCTCGGCGGTGAGGCGGTGTCGGTGAGCATGCCGGCGGCGCGAGTCAAACCCGCCGCGCGCTCGGGCGCGAAGGGCCGTCGCGAGATCGCCGCGGTGGCAGGCGTCGTGTTGCTCGGTGTGGCCGCGGTATGGTTCATGAGAGGCCGCGCGCCGGCGGCGGTGGGCATCGCCGCGGCGCCAGACATGGTCACGATCGCGGCCGGTGAATACGCGATCGGCAGTGACAGCGGCCCGTCGGTGGCGAAGCCGCGGCACATGGAAAAGGTTTCTGCGTTTCGGATAGAGCGCACCGAAGTCACGGTCGCGGCATACAACGAGTTCGTCGTGGCGACTCACGCGCCCGCGCCGTGGCCGGGCGCCGTGCCGGCCGGAACGCTTCCCGTCACGCGAGTGCCATGGGGCGATGCCGCGAACTTCTGCGCGT
>DASYSH010000603.1:0-3479 GCA_036003525.1 Gemmatimonadaceae bacterium
GTTGTTCATCGTCCCCTGCCCCTGCGCGGGAACGGCGACGCCCGCATCCGCGAGCGCGGCGAAGAGCAGATCCGTCACGCGCTGCGATGTCTCGACATTTCCCGCCGCGACCGCCGAAGGCCATTTCGCGTTGATCAGGCAATCGTCAGGCGTCACGATCGAGATCGCGCGGGCAATTCCTTCGTTCGTCGGAACGTCGTCGTCGAGCAGCGTGCGCAGGACGAACAACGACGCCGCGCGCGTGACGGCCATCGGCGTGTTCACATTGCCGCGCACTTTGGGGGATGTCCCCGCAAAGTCCAGATGCAGTTTTCCGCTGCGGATCTCGAGCTTCACCTTGAGCGGGACGGGATTCGTGCTGTAGCCGTCGCCTTCGAGCATATCCTCCGCATGACCGACCGCGCGGCCGATGGCGTTGAGCCGCGCGACGGCCCGGCGCTCGGTGTACGCGAGCAGCGCGTCGCACGCCGCTTTGAGACGCGGCGCGCCCTCGCGCGCGACGAGCGCCCGCCATCCCGCGGCGCCGGCGGCGCATGCGCCGCGCTGCGCGGCGAGGTCGCCGCGGCGCTCCTGCGGTGTTCTGACGTTCGCGAGAATCAGCTCCATCATGCTCTCGTCCGGAACGCCGCGCCGTTCGAGCCGCACCGGCGGAAGGATGATTCCCTCTTGCACGAGTTCGGTCGCGCCCTGCGGCATCGAGCCCGGACTCATACCGCCCACGTCCGCGTGATGCGCGCGAATCGCGGTGTATCCCGCGATTTTCCCGCCTATATCAATCGCCTCGACAAGCGTAAGATCCGGAAGATGCGATCCGCCGTGAAACGGATCATTGAGAATGAAAACGTCACCGGGCTCCGGATTCTTCGCGCGCACGGCGCGCACCGATTCAGGCATCGCGCCGAGGTGCACCGGAATGTGCGCCGCTTGCGCGACCATCGTTCCGTTCACGTCGAAGAGCGCCGAAGATGCGTCGCGCCGCTCACGAATGTTCGGCGAGAGCGCCCCGCGCTCGAGCACCGTTCCCATTTCCTCGGCGATCATCGCGACCGCATGGGACATCACGGCGAGGTCGAGGGGATCGAATGCCCCGCCTGCTCGCGCATTGCGCCTCACATGCCCCTCACGCGTCACCTGTCGCTTACTCATACTCTCTCCATCAGCCACCCGCCGATCGGCAGCGACCGCGCAATCCATCCCTTCGCCACGACCATCGTCGCATCTGCCAGCGTTTCGACGTGCGGTCCCCTGATTTTCTTGGCCGCGTGTTTTTTCGAACCTCCAAACTTTACCGGCACCGCCTTCCCGGTCGCCGCCACTCTCGCCGCAACAATCTCCACCGGCCGCGCGAGCACGAACCCATACCGTGCATCGTGAGCTGCCGCAAAGCGCTTCGAGAGCGACACGCCATCATCACCGGGCTTGCACGCGATGTCGAGCTCATGCCCCTGCCCGGCATATCGTATCCGCGCATGCCACGCCATTTTTTTTGCCGATGCATTCACGGCGCGTTTCGCGAGTCCGTCGAGCAACGCCCGGAACCATTTTTTGTCCACGTTCGCCGCCGTGCGCATCACACTCACGGCCGCGTCGCGCCGCTCCGGCGCGATCGCCAGACCGAGCGCGCTGAGGACACCGGCATGCGGCGGCACGAGAATCGTCGTCATCCCGAGCAGATCGGCCAGCGCGCATGCATGCAGCGGTCCGCCACCGCCGAACGCGACGAGCGCGCACGACCGCGGGTCAATGCCCCGCTCCACGCTTACGCGCCTCAGCGCGCGCGCCATCGACGCATCGGCAATCGCGATGATCGCTTCGGCTGTGCGCTTCGGCGTCGCGCCGAGTTTGCCTGCGAGCTCTGCAATCGCGCGCTTCGCGGCCGGCGCATCGAGGGTCACGCCGCCCGAAAGCCGTGCGGCGTCGAGACGTCCCAGCGCGATATGCGCATCCGTCACGGTCGGCTGCGTTCCGCCGCGCGCGAACGCGACCGGACCCGGCACCGCGCCGGCGCTGCGCGGTCCGACGCGGAGCGCGCCGCCATCGTCGATCCATGCGATGCTGCCGCCGCCCGCGCTCACCGTTTCGACGAGCACACGCGGAAGCGCGATCGGCACACCGGCGACGCTTCCGCCCGGCTCAACCAGCGGCTCGCCGTCCAGCACGAGGCCGGCATCCGCGCTCGTGCCGCCGATGTCGATCGTGAGGCCGTGACCCAAACCTGCGGCGCGCAGGACCGCCGCCGAGCCCACCACGCCGCCGGCCGGTCCCGAAAGGGCAAGCGACGCCGCCGCGGTCGATGCTTCAGCCGCCGAGCGCATTCCGCCACCTGACGTCATGACATCCGGCGCGGGATAACCGCCCGCGGCGAGCCGCCGCGACAAGTGCTCCAGATAGAGCGAAACCCTGGGCCGCGCGTAACCCTCGGCCACCGCCGTCGTCGTGCGCTCGTACTCGCGAATCTCGGGGAGAACATCGGCGCTTCGCACGATCGCAATATTCGGCAGACGCTTTGCGATCGCGCTCGCGAGAATCATTTCGTGCGAGTGATTGTCGTATGAATGCAGGAGCGAAATCACGACGATTTCCGGCGCGAGTTCGGCGACCGCGTCTGCGACGCGCGCCGCTTCGGTCGTGGAGAGCGGCACTGTGACGCCGCCCGGCGTAATGCGCTCATGGACAGCCACGACATGACTCGCGTCCACCAGCGGCAGCGGATGCTGCGCCGACAAATCGTACAGCGCCGCGCGTTCCTGACGCCGCAGGTCCAGCAAATCCGACGCGCCCCCCGTCGCGCAGAGCACGACGCGCGCGCCGCGGCGTTCGAGCAGGAGATTCGTGACGACCGTCGTTCCATGCGCGACGCGTCGAACGCCGGCGGGCGGAGCCCCGAGTGCCGCGAGCGATGCGGCGACGCCCTCGCTCTGGTCCGCCGGAGTCGAGAGCACTTTGCGGGCCTGGATCGCGCCGTCGCTTCCTACCGCGGCGAGATCCGTGTAGGTCCCGCCGACGTCGATGCCAACTGAATAAGTCAGACTGAATCTCCGCTGGGTTCGGAATTCTTGATGGTCACGCGCCAGAGCGCGAACGCTAGCGCCGCCTGCACCGGGACAATCAGCGCGAGCAGCGGCTGGTTCTGTTGCGCGAGTGGCGGCACGACGCGCAGCAACTCCGCGATTATTGCGCATACCGCGGCGAAAACGCCGAGCGATCGCATCGCGCGGACGGCCTTCGGCGACGCACCGCGGCGCAGGGCCATCGGGATGAGCACCACGAGCGCGAGCGCGACCGGGGTGGCGAGCAGGACGTTCACATTGCGCCCCATGTATTGGGCGTGCCGCGTAAACGTATCGGCGTACAGCAGCATGATTCCTACGAAACCGGCGATGAGATTCCAAGACATCGCGATCGCACCGACGATCCAGCGCACCGGCGTCGATCGAGCGGGAAGCATGCCCAGAGCGAGCGCGACACCCGCGATCAAC
>DASYSH010000604.1:0-3572 GCA_036003525.1 Gemmatimonadaceae bacterium
CACCCTCTGGTTGTTCTCCGACTGCTCCCAATCAGCCGCGATGAACTTCTTCTTCTCGAGCCGGTGCAGGGCGGGGTAGAGCGAACCCGTCTCCACCTGCAGCGCCTGCTGCGAATTCGCCTGGATCATCCGCGCGATCCCGTACCCATGCTGCGGGCCCCACCGCAGCGTCTGCAATACCAGCAGATCGAGGGTGCCCTGCAACATCTCGATGCGATTCTGGTGCGCGGGCTTCTTCGGCATGATCGTCAAAGGCAAAGGGTGTAGACGGGCTACAGCATGGCTGTAGTGTGCCTACACCCTGGCCGCCTGTCAAGCCGCCGCCAGTCGTCGCTATCGGGGGTTGTTTCGTTCGCGTACTGCGAGCTGGCAGTTCAAGCTTATGACTCACGGGTCGGGAGTGTCAGAACTCGTCCTTCAAGGCTGCGCGCTATTGCAACGGCGAGCACTGCGCTTCGAACGGCAAGTATCGACACCCCCCAACCCATGACCAATGAGCTTGAGCTATTGAGCTCTGAATCGAATGGAGGCGAAACAAGATCTTCGGCAGCGACCGACACGTCGCGGAAGACGTATCTTTTCAGGGGCGCGAGTCCGACTTCATTTGTAGGCGGGAACGAATCCGCTCCCGCATCACTTCTCCGGGCAACCGATCATGAGACACGTAATGGTCCGCTACAAACTTCGGCCTGAATGCGTCGAAGAGAACACGAAACTGGTCGAAACGGTTTTCGAAGCGCTCAACCGCAACGCGCCGCCCGGGCTCACCTACGCCACGTTCAAGCTCGACGACGGCGTCAGCTTCATGCACGTCGCGACGGTCACCGATGCCGACAATAACCCGCTTCAACAGCTCGCCGAGTTCAAGGCCTTCACCGCCGGCGTCAAGGACCGTTGCGAAGTGCCGCCGGTAACCACCAAGCTTGAGCGAATCGGGAGTTATTTGGGCGCGATCTGAACGCCCGCCGTTCGAGGCGCGGAGATATGGCCGAGATCGAAGACATCATCGCAGAGAACCGCAAAGCCATCGAGCACTTTCTCGCCGCCGCGCGCAAGGTGCCGCCGGAGAAATGGGCGCAGCCGGTCGCGCCGGGAAAATGGTCGCCGGCGCAAATCGTCGATCACATCGCCGTCACGAGCGAAGTCGCGTTGAAGGCGATCAACGGCGACGCATCGATGGGATCGATCCCCAAGTTTCTGCGTTTCATTCCGCGGAAACTCGGGTTCGATCCGACCATCAAGAGAGGGCGTTTCCCCGAAAAGCAGCGCGGACCGACGGTGTTCGCGCCGTCGAAGGGGAATCCATCGTACGAGACTTCGGTCGAGAAGCTCAATCGCGCGATGGCCGCCCTCGAGACGCATGTGCGGGGGCGGATGACGAAGGGCGAGCACTTCTTCGAGCACGGTTTTTTCGGACGTGTGAGCATTCCGGACTACATCCGGTTCGGCACGCTCCATGTCCAGCACCATGAGCGGCAACTTCCGACGCCATAGTTCGTGCAGTTGAGTGACTGACAGGCCATCTTACTAGACAGATGCGCCGCCTCCGATCCGCCCCCAAAGTTCTCATCCCCGCGATTCTCATCGGAATCGGGGCGTTTTCCGGCGTCATCGATCTCACGCAGCCGCCGGGACCAGGACTCGATCCCGACGCGCTCGCATACCTCGGCGCCGGAAAATCGCTCGCGGACGGACACGGGCTTCGCGTGCCGATGGCCTCATGGGAAAGCAGCGACACAACGCAACCGCTCGTGCATTTCCCGCCCGCGTTCCCCGCGGCGATCGCAGCCGGAATAAAAACCGGAGCGAGTCCGGTCGGCGCCGCGCGTGTCGTCGAGGCGACGGCTGCCGCGGTGACGAGCATCGCGCTGCTGCTCGCGGCGAATGTCGCCGGCGGAATTCTCGCGACTATCGTCGTGCTCGGTATTCTCGCCAGCACGCCCGCGCTGATCGTCGTGCATGCGACGATTTTGAGTGAGCCATTATTTCTCGCGCTGCTCTCGCTGTTCACCTGGCAATTGTCACGCGAGCGGCGCGGCGTCGGCACCAAACGCACGCTGATCCTCGGCGCGATCGCCGCAGCGGCGACGCTCACGCGCTATGCAGGCGTGTCGCTCGTCGTCGCGCTCGTGTTCGAGGCATGGTGGACGGTAGAGGGGAAGTGGCGCGAAACATTGAAGCTGCGCGCAAAACGCGCGGCGATCGCGGCCGAGCTGCCGGTCGCTGTGCTTGCGATCTGGGTGCTGACGCGACCGCACAGCGAGGGTGCGGAAAAAATTCGCGAGGTGGGGTTGTACACGCGCGGGCTCGGGGCGACGCTCGCCGGCGGCTTCGGCACCGCGGCGCGCTGGCTCGCGCCCGGCGTGCACGACGATCTCGCGCGCGCGATGGCCGCGATCGCGGTGTTCGCGGCGATTCTCGCGCTGCTGCTGCGCACGATCCTCGCCGCGCGCCGCGGATTGCTTCCCGCTTCGGAACTCCGGTCGTACCGCGCGACGGCGATCGTGCTCTTCAGTTACGCGGCCGTCGTGTTTGCGTCGCGACTGCTCGCCGATCCCGGGATTCCGCTCGACGATCGCATGCTGGCGCCGGTGTTTCTGCTCGTGGCGCTGCGGGTGGGCGTCGCGCTGGCGGCGTTCTGGCGCGCGTCGCTCATCCCGCATCGCGGAATCGTGCTGTTCACGATCATGATCACGGCGAGCTGGATGTGGGGCGCCGAGGAAGTGAGCGCGGCGTTGATCGAGGATTATCGCGCGGACGGCAGCGATCTCGCGAGCCACGAATGGACCGCGTCGCCGCTGGTCGAGTGGGCCGCGCACGCACCGCCGGGGACCGCGCTCTATTCGAACTGGCCGTCGGCGATCTGGTTCCACAGCGGGCGCGCCGCGCACGAGCTGCCGTCTGATCTCGATACGAACACGGTGCGCGAATTCCGCGAGAAGGTCGAGCGGGAACACGCGGTGGTGCTCTCGTTCACGGTGCACGCTCCGGACTACCCGGCGCCGGATTCATTGGCGATGCGCGCCGGATTGGTGCCGGTTGGGCGCTGGCCCGACGGCACCGTCTGGCGCGCGCCGGCCGATACGGTAAGACTACATCCATGAGCCTTTCCGAGATTCTGGCCGAGTGCGCGCGCATCGCGGCGGGAACGTCCGCCGCGGGAGCCGGCGCGCTTGCATCGGTGGCCAAGCGGCATGGATCGCTGCCGATGAGCGCGACGGCGAAGATGCTCGTCACGGCGAGCGGGGCACGCATCGGGACCGTCGGTGGGGGTTGCCTCGAGGCCGAAATCATCGAGCGCGCCCACGATGTTTTGCAGAGTCGTGTGCCGGCGCTGTCGTCGCATTCGTTGAATGCGGAACTCGCGGGCGACTACGGTCTTACGTGCGGAGGGACTGCGGAGCTTTTCATAGAACCCGTATTCGGCGACGAGCGGCTCGCGGCGGTGTATGCCGAAGCGGCCGCGCTGATGGCGCGCGGCGAGCGCGCGGTGATGGCGACCGGAATCGATTGGACGAACGGGGTGGCGAAGGCGATTTCAAATCCGGATCATTTCATCGGAGCCGACAATG
>DASYSH010000605.1:0-4719 GCA_036003525.1 Gemmatimonadaceae bacterium
GACCGGCCGGCATACATCCCCGCGCACATTCCCGCGGGGCCGGCCCCGATGATCACGACGTCGTATTCAAAACTGGCCACTTCGCAATTCCTCTCTTGGTTCCGCGCAATTTCGCCTAGTTGGGCGTCTGGGGCAATGAACGCACCGTGAGCACACCCAGCGCGCCGTGACAATGCGACACCGTTCCGACGAGCAGCCGACCCGCGCCGGATTCGACGCTGTCGACGAGCATGCGCTCCGAAGCGAGCACATCGGTCACGTCGATCATGCCCACGCCGTACGCGCGGTGCGTGCAGTGAAATATCGCCGGCCCGTCAAGCGACTCGCCCGCCGCGCGCGCCGCTTCCAGGTGCGCGTTCACCGCCGGCGGCAGACTCCAGCTGCGAACGTCCCGCGTGTGCGGACAAATCCGCGGCTCGATGCAGTTCACCGGACACATCCATTCGGCAAAACTCACATACCGGGTCGATTCGCCGCCCTCCTTCTGCCATGGCACGCCGGTGACCGCGCCCGGCATTTCGGTCGTGACGCTGCGCAGCGGCCACCGATCTCGCGCGCGCTGCTCGAGCCACTGAAAGAGCAAATGCGGCATCAGCGGGGACGGCACGATCGCGTCGCGTTCGCCCGCGTCGCCGCCGAGAAATTGCGCGAAGAACTCAGACCAGTCCGAGACGACGAGATCCACCTCCGCCGGGTGTTCGCGCGCGACGGCGCAGTCCTCGTCGTGATCGATGACCGTCAGCCGCTCGAAACTGATCGCATTGCGATCGCGCGCCCGCCGCAGCTGCCGCACGTAATAGCCGCCGTAGCATCCGCCGCCAACCACGACGATCGTGCCATACTGCTGAATCGCGTGCGCGTCGCCGGGTTCCGCGCGCTCAGCGTGCGTCATGACGGCCGCCATCGACGAACAAAGTCTCGCCTGTCACGTACGTCGCGCCGATGAAGTAACGAATGGCCGCAATGACATCATCAGGCGTCCCGATGCGCGCCATCGGTGTCTCGTTCACGTAGCGCGCCAGCTCGGCGTCGGGCCAGCCCTGCGGCGCAAGCACCGCGCCCGGCGCGATGGCGTTCACGCGCACACGCGGCGCGAGCGGCGCCGCGAGCAGGCGCGTCATCGCCGCGATGCCGGATTTGCTGATCCCGTGCGGCACGAACGCCGGCCACGATTCGAACCCCATATGATCGGAGATATTCACGATCGCGCCGCCCCGCTCTCCCATCGCGCGCGCCGCGGCGATCGAGAGAAAAAACGGCGCGCGCAAATTCAGCGCAAAGACTTCGTCCCATTGCGCCGGTGTCACCGTCTCGAGCGGGGTTCGCATCATCGACGCGGCGGAATTGATCAGGACGTCGAGGCGGCCGCACCGCGCGGCGACGTCACCGGCGAGCGCACCCGCAGCGGCGGCGTCGCGAAGATCGGCCTTGAAGAGCGTCGCCTTGCCGCCCGCCGATTCGATGGTCTTTGCCGTCTCGCGCGCGGAGTCTTCCGACCCGTGATAGTGAACCGCGACGGTCGCACCGTCTTCGCCCATCGCGAGCGCGATTGCGCGGCCAACCCGCTGCCCCGCGCCCGTGACGAGCACGACGCGTCCCTCCAGGGGCTTCACGCGACCAGCGCGCCGCGCCGCTTCTCGAGTCGCGCGTCCTGAAGATCGAGCCAGGCCGCGGGCACTCGCATGCCGCCGAGCACGCGCGGTCCATTCTGCGCGCCGTGCCAGTCGGATCCGCCGCTCTTCACGAGCCCGAAAAATTCCGCCAGCGCGTCGATGCGCAGCGTATCCTCGGCAGAATGGCCGGGATGTTTCACTTCGAGGCCGTCGAGGCCGAGCGCGACGAGCGGCTCGACGCGTTCGCGCCGGCCGTCCTGGCCCGGATGCGCAATCACCGCGAGTCCACCGCATTCGTGAATCAGCCGGATGCCGTCCGCGATCGATATGCGCTGCTTCTCGACGTTCGCCGGACGTCCGCCACCGAGATACCTGTCGAACGCCTCACGCTGATCGCGCACCCATCCGCCGGCAATCATGGCGCGGGCAATGTGCGGCCTCCCCACCGCCCCTCCGGCGGCCTCGACGAACACGGCGTCGATCGTAACCGGAACGCCCAGCCCATTGAGCTTCGCGACGATCTGCTCCGCCCGCGATTTGCGCGAGTCGCGCACCGCCTCGAGCTCCGCTTGCAGTGCATCGACGCGCGCGATGTGGAGGCCGAGCATGTGCACTTCCTTCTCGCCATCCATCAAACTCAGCTCGACACCGGCGACGATGCGCACGCCGAGCCGGTCGCCGGCTTCTTTCGCGGCGGCGACGCCCGCCAGGGTGTCGTGATCGGTGAGCGCGAGCGCGGCGAGGCCCGCGCGCGCGGCGGTTTCGACGACGTCCGCGGGCGCGAGCGCGCCGTCGGACGCCGTGGAGTGCGAATGCAGGTCTACGAAAGATTCGGGGTTGTGCGGGCGATCCGTCGACGCGGCGTCAGGCCGCAATAAAGCTTCTCCTGCGCGAGCCGTCACGGTGCGTAGCCGGCCTCTGGCGACGTGAAGCTGGGCTGCGACTGCGCAAAAAGTCTGCGTACATCCGCGTCGGCCAGCGTCGCGAGCGACTGCTCGCGCGAGTGCGCGCCCATCGGCGAATAGCGCGTGATCCGCACGAGGCGACCGGCGCCGGTGCCGCTCACGAAAAGCAGTCCGAACTCATCGGCGTCGTACTGCGTGGTGAGGCCGGACGGAAAGATTTCCCAGCGTGCGCCGTCGATCTCGATGCTGCGCGTTGGCATATCAGGTGAGCTCCACTTCGGTATAGATGCGCGCGGGGTCGAGCACCGGCTCGGGCGCGGCGCCGTGCGCAGACTCGAGCGTTTCCGCGTCGGCTGCTTCGACGAACTCGATGAACGCGCCGGTGAGCGCGGCTTCTTCGAACACCCAGAATTCGCAGGCGGCCTTCTTGTAATAATCCTTCCGTGCCTTGAGACGCTCGAGATACTTCGCGCGCTCCGAGAGCGGCACGATCGAGCGCTTGATCGAGAGCGCGCGGGGCATGGTTAGAATCCCTGTTCGGGAATCGATTCGAGCGTGCGCTTCAGGTCGCCCATGAAGCGATCGGCATCCGCGCCGTCGACGACCTTGTGGTCGAACGAAAGGAAGAAGTACGCGCAGGTGCGAATCGCGATGGTGTCTTCGCCGTCCGGACCCGTGAGAACTTTCGGGCGTTTCTCGATCGCGCCGAGTCCGAGAATGGACGTGGTGCCGACCGGAATGATCGGCGTGCCCATCAAGGAGCCGAACACGCCGGGGTTCGTGATGGTGAACGTCGCATCCTGCGCGTCCGCCGGTCCGAGTTTTTTCGAGCGCGCGCGGCTTGCGAGATCGTTGGCCGCCTTTGCGATTCCCGAGAGCGAAAGATCTTCGGCGTGCTTGATCACCGGCACGATCAATCCGGTCGGTTCAAGCGCGACCGCAAGTCCGATGTTGTACCGGCGGCGGAAGATGATGTCGTTTCCGTTCACGGCGGCGTTCACGATCGGGTGCTTCTTCAGCGTCATCACGACGGCCTGAATGATGAACGGCAGATAGGTGAGCTTCTGGCCGGTCTGCGCTTCGAAGTCGGCGCGCATCGCGGTGCGAACGCGCGCGACGCGCGTGAGGTCGATTTCGAAGAATGTGGTGACGTGCGTCGCGACGCGAATCGCCATGCCCATATGGTCGGACGTGAGCCGGCGCAGCTTCGACATCGGCTCGACGACGTCGCCTGGCCACGCGGTGGCCGTCGAGACCGCGTGCGAATCGGACGCGTGCGACGGCCCGCCGTTGCCCGTGTTCGCACCGTTTCCGCCCGCCGCAGCCGGAACCGCGGCGCCGCTCTCGAGGAATCCGATCAGGTCGCGCTTCGTGACGCGCCCCGCGATGCCGCTGCCCGTGAGCTGGGAAATCTCCACACCATGCTCCGCCGCGATGCGGCGGACGAGCGGCGAACTCTTCGTGCGAATGCGCTCTTCGAAACTGCCCGGAACGCCGCGCGCAGCGGCCGGTGCGGCCAACGGAGCTGGCGCGCTCGCCGCAGCGGGAACGCGCGTGGCCGCAGCCGGTGCGGCAGGCGCCGGGGCCGCCGCCGGAGCTGATGGCGCCGCGACCGGAGCGGCGGCGATGGACGCGCCCTTCTCCGTTTCAATGCGCGCGACGACCGTCTGCACCGAGACTGTTTTCCCTTCGCCCACAATGATCTCGGCGAGAACTCCGGCGGACGGCGACGGAATCTCCGCGTCGACTTTGTCGGTCGAAATTTCGAAGATCGGCTCGTCGCGCTTCACCTCATCGCCGACTTTTTTCAGCCATCGGGAGACGGTTCCTTCTGCGATCGACTCCCCCATCTGCGGCATGATCACGTCGACTCGAGCCACGATTAGAACCCCTCGTCAGATTTTCCGCCCTTGGCCGGTTTGCCAAGAGTCCACAAAACCAGCACCGGCAGCGATACCGCCCCTATGACGCCGCCGACCGCTGCCCAAATGTACCAATTGCACGAAGGAATCCCACCACATTCGGGCGCCTTCGTCATGAACGCGGTGAACTTCGAGAGCAGCGCAGCCACCATGGCGCCGCTGCAAAGTCCGAGCCACGCGGTAAAACAGCCGATCGCAATCTTTCTCGTCGTCGAGACGCGGAGCACTTCGGTCTTCGGTGTTCGGTCTTCGGTCTTCGGTGCCATCGCGGTAATTTAG
>DASYSH010000606.1:0-2791 GCA_036003525.1 Gemmatimonadaceae bacterium
CGCTGACGTTCACGGCAAAAATATCATTCCACTGTTCGGGTGAGACATCTTCGAGGGGACGGCCCACCTGGCCGAGTACGCCGCCGGCGTTGTTCACGAGGATGCGGATGTGACCCGTGGACTCGGATGCATCCGCGACGAATTGTTCGACCGCATGCTTGTCGCGCACGTCGACCTTTCGTGCCGTGCACTTTCCGCCGGCGGCGAGCGCGAGCCGCTGGGTCTCGAAGAGTTCATCCTCGATCACATCGCATGCCCAGACATTCGCGCCGCGCAGCGCAAAGGCGAGCGAGATTGCGCGGCCGAATCCGTGCGCCGCGCCGGTCACGATCGCGGTCTTGCCGTTGAAGTCGATCTTCATGTGGTGGCGTTCTCGGGGACAAGGGCTGCGAGGAGATCGAGCGTCTCGAGCGACTGCGGACGCTTTCCGCGTTCGATGTCGTGGATCAAACGCACGACTTCGCGCGTGAGCGGAGTCGGGACGCCGGCCTCCTGTCCGATCGTGGCGACGATCCCCAGCTGCGGATCGACTTCGGTCGGCCGTTTGCGCACGGCGAGGTCGCGCCAGATGCCGCTGTGCGTTTTCGCGGAGCGACGGTTGTGCGCAACGAGATTGTCCAGCGACTGCTGGGCGGCGCCCGGCGGCGCGGTGGGGAGATACGCGGCGGGGTCGAAACCGTCGAACGATTCCGGCGTGATCCCGCGGGCCTTTGCGACCGCGAGAATTTCACGCGCGAGCGCAATGTACATCGGGCGATACTGTGGCATCGCGAGCGCGTCGGCGATCGATTCGTTGGTGAGCGCGGTCGCGAAGAGCATCGCTCCGTATGCTTCCTTGCCCCAGAGATAGCCCCAGATATTCGGCGTGACGATCGCGTGGTCGTCGAAATCGAGCCACGCATCCCGTATGGCGGTCGCGCGCTGAGAAATCGTGCCGTCGATCTCGCCGACGACCACTGCTGCGCGACTGCCGTGCAGAATCACGCCGGGCTCGATGTAGTCCGCGCCGAAATTCACGAACGCGCCGACCGTGCGCTCCTTGCCGACGATCTGCGCTATGGTGAGTTCGTTGAGGCCGTTCTGCACCGAGATCACGCAGCCGCTCTCACTCAGATGCGGCAGGAGCGCGCGCGTCGCAGCTTCGGTGTGATGTGCCTTGGTGCAGAGCATGATCGTGTCCCATTCGCCGGCAATCGTATCCGGCGTGCACGCAGGGACGCGCTGCATGAATTCCGAGACGGGGCCCGTGATGCGGATGCCGTCGTGAGCGATCGCGCTGACGTGCTCGGCCACGTTGTCGACCATCGTGATGTCATGTCCCGCGCGGGCGAGATACGCACCCATCGTGCCGCCGATCGCGCCGGCGCCCCAGACGAGAATTCGCATGTTGCTAAAGCGTCAGTTCGCGCCGCCCCACGAGCCCGTGAGCAGGCTGCGGGTTTCGTCGACGGCGATTTTCCAGAGCGCGAGCATCTCTTCGTCGGAGCGCTGATACAATCCGCCGAAATTTCCGTCGCCGAGGTATTTCTTCAGCGCAATGGGATCGATCGCGCGTACGCGGGCGAGATCGACCATCTCGCGCTGCGTCGACGGCATCTCGATTCCCGGCAGCCGCGTCCACGGAAAGTTTTCCATCCACGATCCGTGCGAGGCGACTGGATCAATCGCCTGCACCTTCGCCCACGTGAGCGGCGCGTTCCACCAGTTGTGATAAATCACCCGGCAATCTGGATGATCTGCCGCCCATTCGAGCACGAACTGCTGCGCGGCGTTGTTTCCGCCGTGGCCATTTACAATAAGAATGCGGCGGAATCCGCTGTGCGCCATTCCGTCGAGAATGTCGCTGACGACGCGAAGGTGTGTTTCCACGCGCAGCGAAATCGATCCTGGAAATTCCCGAAAATACGGCGTCACGCCGTACGGTACGACGGGAAACACCGGAATGCCGAGCGGTTCGGCGGCGTCGGCAGCCACACGTTCGGGCAGAATGCAATCGACGGTCAGCCGCAGGTGACTGTGCTGTTCGGTGCTGCCGAGCGGGAGAATCGCGCGGTCGTCGTTCTGCAGGTACTTCTCGACCTGCATCCAGTTCATGTCGGCAATGCGCACGGCGAGCTCGGCTCCGGTGCAAAGGTTATACCGCCAAGTTACGCGTTCACTCTGCCGCGGGGGAGGAGGGGACATTCCGCGTGGCGGGGCAATGCGTTTTCGTTCATCGTGGCGTCAGGTGAGGTCGCTATGCTTCGGCCTTCACGGACGCCGCCATAATCTTCCGCCCTCACGAAATACCGCTTATGCCCCGCCGATCTGCGTTATTCATCGCCACCGCTCTGTGCGCCGTCGGACTGGCGGCCGCGAGCCCGGCTCGCTCCCACACACCGACTGCTGCCTATTCGTTCGGGCGCGACGGCGTACTCGGCACGTCTCTCGACGTCACGTTCACCGCGCGGTCGGCCGCCGACGCGCAGAAGGCGGAAGCTGCGGTGCTCGCGGAAGTCGAGCGGCTGCGCCGCATCATCAGCAGTTACGACGATTCGTCGGAGGTCTCGCGCCTGGCTTCGACCGGGCGCGTCGAGAATGCATCGCCGGATTTGATAACCGTTCTCGATGAGTACACGTACTGGAGCCAGCGCAGCGATCGCGCGTACTCGCCGCGCGTCGGCGCGCTGACGGAACTATGGAAGAAGGCGGAGATCAGCGGACATGTCCCGGCCGAATCGACGCTCATGCGTGCCGCGATCGCGGCGCGGGAGCCCGGCTGGCAGGTGGACCGCTCGTCGCGGGTCGTGAC
>DASYSH010000607.1:0-13113 GCA_036003525.1 Gemmatimonadaceae bacterium
CGCCCCGGCGGCGCGCACGCTGAAGACCGTGATTTCTCCGCGAATGGAAGTTCCCGCTGCGTTCGCGTTCGAAAACGACAACTCCGTGTGAGACGCGACGGAATCAGTGCGCGTCGTGCTGTCGCGATGCGTCGTGATGGCCGCGCGCTGATCGATCACGAACAGCTGGCGATTCGGCGTGGGCTGGAAAACCCAAAAATCCCGCGCGACCGGCTGCGCCGCGGCCGCGGCGACCGGCGCCGGTTTCGTCAGCACTTGATTCGGAACGGAGGTCCGGCACGCGCCGAGCGCGAAACAGCCCAGCGAAAATGCGGCGAACCTATTTCGAAACGTGAATCGCATCGCGTGAGGTGAGGAATCCCTCGGCCTGTAAGCCGGGTTCTGTCGAAATCTTCTTCCGAAAACTTCGGACGGTCATTTCTCTCGGAATGCGATCGCCCGCATTCTCTAGCGGCCTACCCGCGGCGTTTTTTTCGAAGAGGACTGCTTCTCGCCGCCTATTCGGCCTTGCTCCAGCTGGGGTTTACCGTGCCGTCCGTGTCGCCACGAACGCGGTGGGCTCTTACCCCACCTTTTCACCCTTACCTCCGCTTTCGCGAAGGCGGTCTGTTTTCTGTGGCACTGTCCGTCACCGAATTAACGGTGCCCAGGCGTTACCTGGCAGCCTGTCCATGGAGCCCGGACTTTCCTCGAAGCAGAAATCCAGCCACTGCGTCGCGACCGTCCGGCCGAGGGAACTCCTCTGCCGAATACTACTCCCGAACGGCCGCCTTTGCAGGTGTGGCGATGACAGTTGCGGGGTCCGGCCGGCGCAGAGCGTGACACGGCGGTGACGACCGCGGAGAAAGCTCACTCCGGGTATCCGATCGCAACACCACTCTCCTGAGGCCGCCATGACGATGACGTCGAGCGCCCTGCGCATTGCTCCTGTGTCCACGATGATCGACCCCGTCGAACGCCAGCGCGTTGATGCTGCGGGTGCCGGACTCTACCGAACGATCCACAGGAACAGCATCGCCGAAGTGCTGCGCGACCTCAAAGAACGCCGGATCAGCGCGGTCCTCGTTTCCGTCGGACGATGCGTGCGCGAAGAGCCGGCGCAGATGGCAGCGGTCGTGCGAGCATTTCCGAGAATTCCGACGCTCGCGCTGCTCTCGAGCGCCGGCGACACGAACGCCGAGGCGGTGCTCGCGCTCGGAAACTGCGGCATTCGCACGCTGGTTGACGTGCGCGAGCCGGACGGATGGAACCGGTTGCGCGCGCTGCTCGGACGCGAGGCGACGAAGGATGTCGACCGGCTCGTCATGGCGGCGCTGCGGGACGACCTGCGCGGCGTTCCGGAAGACTGCTGGCGCTTTTTCGAAGCGCTGTTCTCGCCGGAGTTTCGCGTGTGCACGGTTCGGGATCTCGCCCGGCGGCTGAACGTGCTGCCAAGTACGCTGATGAGCCGATTTTTTCGCGCGCAGGTGCCGGCGCCGAAACAGTATCTCGCGTTCGCGCGCCTGATACGCGCCGCGCGACTATTCGAAAATCCCGGACTCTCGATTTCCGATGTCGCAAACCATCTCAACTATTCTTCGCCGCAGAGTTTCGGCCGGCACGTGCGCACGATGCTGCAGATCACCGCGGGAGAATTCCGCTGCACATACGACGGCGAGCGGATGCTGCAGCGGTTTCGTCAGGAGCTCGTGCTGCCGAACGTCGCGCTCCTGCGGAACCTTCGTCCGCTCGCGGTGCGGCCGGGGATGCGCGTGATCCCCGCGCGGTATGCGATGGCGGCATCGGCCGGTTAGCGCCGTTCGTTACGTGCTCTTCGGTATGCGCGCCAGAATATCCGACGCGCGCACGAGCGCGATTACAGAAAATCCCTCGGCGTTCAGGGCTTCGCGCCCGCCCTCTTCGCGATCGACGACCGTCAGTATTCCCTCAACCGAGCCGCCGGCCGCGCGCACCGCTTCAACGGCGCGCAACGCCGATCCGCCGGTCGTGATGGTATCCTCGATCACGACGGTTCGATCACCTGCGTGAAACGGTCCTTCGATCAGCTTGCCAGTTCCGTGCGACTTCGCTTCCTTCCTGACGGTGAAGGCGCGGATCGGCGTTCCGGCAAGCGCGCTCGCGTACGCGATGGCACACGCTATGGGATCAGCACCGAGCGTGAGACCGCCAACAGCATCGGGATTCCAGCCGGACTCGCGGAGCGCCGACAGCGCGAGTGGTCCGATCGTCGCGAGTCCGTCGGGACTCATCGTCGTCGAGCGCGCGTCGATGTACAGATTGGAATGCCGGCCGGAGGACAGCGTGAACGATCCTGTGCGCGCCGACCGGGTGGCGAGCATGTCGAGCAGCCGTTCGTATGGTGTCATAACTGCGGAGGTTAGGGAACGGTGAAGCGAGCGTCAATACTCGGTTGCGTTTTGCATTTCTCGGCTCCCGCGTGACCGCGACCGCGTTTGGGATTGTCGTCGCGGCCATTGTTGCGGTCGCCGCGATTTTCACCGGACTCGTGCGGCAGCGCCGCCAGGCGCGCAGCCTCGCGGAGCGCTCCGCCGAACTCGAACAGTTGTCGGCCGAGCTGTACCGCGCAAACCGCGCGAAGAGTGAATTTCTCGCGAACGTGTCGCATGAATTGCGCACGCCGCTCGCGGCAATCGTCGGGTTCGTCGACCTGCTGCGTGAAGGTGCGTACGGCGAACTCACTCCGCGGCAGATCGGCCCGGTCGAGCGGATCGAATCTTCCGCAAACCATCTGCGCGAACTCGTCGAGCAGGTTCTCGATCTGGCGAAGATGGCGGCCGGCCGGCTCGAGGTGCATACCGAGCTCATCAAGCTCCGGCCGTTCGTCATTGACGTGGCGTCCGAGGTCGAGCCGCTGGTGAATGAAAAAAGACTCGCGTTCTCCATCGCGGTTCCCGCGTCGCTTCCGCGGATCGCGACGGATCCCACGCACCTGCGTCAAATCCTGGTGAACCTGCTCGGGAACGCGATCAAATTCACATCCGAGGGACACATCGCTGTTCGCGCGTCGCTCGTAACCGACGGCGACCTCACGTCGTTCGCGGCCTCGGCGAACGGCCGGCCGCTGCTGGCCACGGGCGGACCGTGGGTCGCACTGCAGGTGACCGATACCGGAATGGGAATCGCCGCGAAAGATCTCGGACGAATCTTCGACGAGTTCGAGCAGGTGAATGCCGGACCGCGCGGCGATTCGATGCGTCGAGGCACGGGTCTCGGGCTCGCGATTTCGAGGCGTCTGTCGCGTCTGCTCGACGGCGATATCACAGTCGAGAGCGTGGAAGGGCGGGGTTCGGTGTTTACCGTGTGGCTGCCGGCGGACAGCGACTAAAATCGCGACCGGCCGCGGGCCGATCAGGACGGCGCGTTTTTGCCGCGAAAGAGTCCCTTCATCTTCGACATGAATCCGCTGTCGGGCGCTTCGTCGGCACCGGCGGCGAGCGCCGCGGCGAGCGCCTTTGCGAACTCGAGCACATCCGGATAGCGGTCCTTCGGATTCTTCGAGAGCGCGCGCATGACGACATGTTCGACCGCGACGGGAAATTGAAGTCCCGGTTTGGCTTTGTTCAGGCTGATCGGCGGCATCGACAACAGCTGTGTGAACATTTCTCGCGGCGCCTTCGCAGTGTACGGCAGCGTGCCCGAGAGCAGCAGGTATGCGATGCTTGCGAGGCTGTACTGATCGGCGAGCGGTGTCACCACTTCGCCCGAAAGCGCTTCGGGCGCCACGTACAGCAGGCTGCCGACGAAAAATCCCGCGCGCGTGAGCCGCTCGTCGGCGGTGACGTCCGTCGCGGTCGCGATGCCGAAGTCGAGCAGCTTCACGTTGCGCGCGACCGGATCGTACATCAGGTTTTCGGGCTTCAGATCGCGATGGACGATCCCGTTCGCGTGCGCGGCATTCACGGCGTCCGCGATCTGGAGAATGATTGTGGCCACTTCGTCGTATTGCAGCGGCGCGTTGCGCTTCGCATAACCCTCGAGCAGCTCACCCGGCGCCCACTCGATGGACAGGAAGTGCACGCCTTCCGGGGACTGACCAGTTTCGATAGTCCGTACTACGTTCGGGTGTTGGACTCGCGTGCCAAACGACGCTTCGCGCAGGAACCGCGCGACCGCCGTTCGATCCTGGCGAAGGCGTTCGCGCAGGACTTTCACGGCGACTTCGCCGTGTTGGGAATGCTGTGCTCGGTAGACGGTCGCGGTGCCACCTTCGCCGACACGGTCGATGAGGGTGTATCCGGACAGCGTCGTCCCGACGAGAGGGTCGCGCGCCACGCGGGCGAAGCTAACGGTCGCGAACGGGAGTAGCAAGCGAACGGAAAGACCGGCGCGAGTGTACAGTAGTGAACGTGTTAAGCTGTTTCACGCAAACGGGTATGGGCGATGCGACGACTGTTGTTCCGAACGGGGACGATTGCTCCTTTGACTTTGCTGGCCGCCTTTCTGGTCGCCGCATGCAGCGGCGGGAAGGCGGGACCGAGCCCCGCGCCCGCGCCGGGCAGGGCGCCCGCGAGAGCGCCGGGTGCGGCGCCGGGCGCCGCCGCGCCGTCCAGCCTGGAGTTCGATGGCGTGAAGCTGTACCGCGAGCTCGGACTGCTCGCGCGCGGCACGCCCATGCCGTTCGTCGGCAACGTCGCGTTCATGGCCACATCCTCGCCGGACTCGACACATGTGGTCGTCGCGGTCACGATCGCAAACGGCAACCTCACCTTTGGACGCGAGACGGACCGTTTTCGCGCGGGCTACACGGTGTCGATCACGCTGCGCAACGGCGCGGAGACCGTGAAGCAGGTCGAAGCGCACGAAAGCGTGCTCGTCGCGAGCTACAAGGAAGTTTCCCGTCTCGACGAAAGCGTGATCTACCAGGAACTGCTGACGGTAAAACCCGGCCGCTACAGCCTGACGCTCAACGTTCGTGACGATGGGAGCTCGAAGAACGGCTCCGACGATGTGACCCTCGTGGTGCCGACGCTCGGCGCCGGTTCGCTCAGCACACCGATGGCCTTCGCGCAGGTGACGCAGCGCCTCTCGCTCGATTCGCTTCCGCGCATCGTCACGAATCCTGCGGCGACCGCGACGTTCGGACGCGACAGCCTGATCGGCTTGTATCTCGAAGGATACGGAAACGGCGCCGGCCGCCTTCCGCTGAACGTTGCGGTGCGCACCGAAACGGGGCGGATGCTGTTCTCCGACACGGTTTCGATTGCGCACCGGCAGAACATGTACAGCGGCGTGCTGTATGTGCCGATCGCGCGCACGGGCATCGGTCCGTTCGTCGTGTCGGTATGGCAGACGGGCATGAACGACACCACGCGCTCGCCGTTATTCGTCGGGTTCGGTGAAGAACTTCCGGTCGCAACGTACGACGAAATGATCAACTATCTGCGGTGGTTTGCGTTGCCGCCGCGCCTCAAGTCATTGCGCGATACCGCGCCGGAATTCCGGCCGGCCGCATGGGCGAACTTCGTGAGGGAGAACGCATCGCAAACCGGGGGGTCGGAAGCGCTGCGCGATTATTTTCTCCGGATCAACGAAGCCAATACCCAATTTCGTGAGGAGGGTGTGCCCGGCTGGATGACCGACCGCGGCAAGGTATTACTCGGACTCGGCGAACCCGATCAGCGCTACCAGCAGGGCCTGAACGCCGATCCAAACAACCGGCTGCGTTCGGAAATCTGGGAATACCGCAGCCTGCAGCTCCAGCTCGTTTTTTCCGAGCAGCAGGAATTCGGCCACTGGCGACTCACGAACAGCAGCGCGATCGCGTTCGACAACGCGTGGCGCCGTCGTCTCACGCGGTGAACAAGCCGCCGCTCTCGCTGCGGCAGGAATTCGTTCGGAAGGCACTCCATCTCGCAGCCGCGGTGTTTCCAGTCGCGTATGCGCTCGGCGCCCCGCGCGGCGCAATTGTTGTCGCGCTGGCCGTCACGAGCGTCGTCGCCCTGGCGCTCGAATGGCTGCGGCGCGCGAACGCGCGCGTGGGCGCGATATTCGACCGGTTTTTCGGCGCGATCGTCAGACCGCACGAGCGCCGCTCGATCACCGGCGCCACCTGGCTGTCGCTTGCATGTCTCATCACCGTGCTGGTATTCGCGCGCAATGCCGCGATCGCGGCGCTCTGGTGCGCGACCGTGGGGGATCCGGCCGCGTCGTTGTTCGGGAAATGGGCGACGGGAAAATCCACGGTGACCGCAGAGAGATCGGGCAAGACGCTGACCGGTTCGCTCGCCTGCCTGATCGTGTCGTTCGGCGGCGTGTGGATGGTCGCGGGATATGCGCCCCTGAGTGCGGCGATGATCGCGGCCGCGGCGACCGTCGTGGAGGCGTGGCCCGTTCAGCTCGACGACAACATTCGCGTGGCAGCGGCGGCTGGAGCGATCGCGCAGCTTCTCGCTTAACTTTAACGGATGCCCCCCGCCTCGAGACCGCGACTGTTCCTGATTGACGGCTACGCGCTGATCTATCGCTCATTCTTCGCGTACGGCGCCCAGCCGTTGATCAACAGCAAGGGAGAAAACACGACGATTGCGCGCGGCGCACACGACTTTCTGAAGCGCCTGCTCGAGAAACACAAACCAGAGTACATCGGCTGGGTGCACGATGCCGGCCTGTCGTTCAGGCACGAGCGTTACCCGGCGTACAAGGCGACGCGTGAGCGCCTCGAACCCGAGATGCAGGCCGACTTCGACACCGGCGTCGAGCGCATCACGCAGATTCTCGAGGCGTTCAAGATTCCCGTGCTCTCGCTGGAGGGCTACGAGGCCGACGATGTGATCGGCACGCTCGCGAAGCAGGCGGCAGCGCAGCAGGTGAGCGCCGTCATCGTTTCGGGCGACAAGGATTTCGTGCAGCTGATCGACAAGGAGATCTACATTCTCAATCCGTGGCACGGCCGCCCCGGATTTACGACGGAAAAATGGTACGACACCGAGAACGCCGCGGAGCGGCTCGGCGTCCCGCCCAACCGCGTGATCGATTACCTCGCGCTTCTCGGCGACACGTCGGACAACGTGCCGGGCGTGAAGGGGATCGGCGAGAAAACGGCGCACGCGCTGATCGAAAAATGGGGTCCGCTGGAATCGATCCTCGAGCACATCGGCGAGGTGGAACCGACGCGCGCCCGCAACGCGCTCACGGAATTTTCCGCGAACGGCATTCTGTCGAAGGAATTAGTAACAATTAGAGAAGATTTGGACATGACGCTCGATCTTCCGTCGCTCGCGCTCAAGACGCCTGACTGGAGCCGTCTGCGCGACCTGTTCGTCGAGCTCGAGTTTCGCGGCAATGCGCAGGAGGCGGCGGCGCTCGCGGAAAACGCGCCGCCGGCGCCGGTGAAAGAGGGCGGAGTGGCGGTGGTCGCGGCGGCGACGGTCGTCGTGCCTTCCATTCCCGCCGTCACGAGACAATATCAGATCGTCGATACGGTCGAAGGCGTGAAGGCGCTCGTCGCCCGCGCGCGCAAAGCGCCGTTCATTTCCGTGGACACGGAAACCGTTCCTGACGCCGGCGCTCCGCCGATCATCACGCCGCTGCGCACCAACCTCGTCAGCGTCGCGATTGCGATCGCTCCCGGCGAATCATTCTATCTGCCGTTCGCGCACCGGCAGCGCGAATCGGCGCAGGGCGACCTTTTGCTTGGCGCGCCGCCGAAGGCGACGGAGAAAGCGGCGGCGTCGAGTATCGCCGCCAGGATGCTCGCCGAAGGACCGCACACCGTGAAGAACCTGCCGCCGCTTCTGTCGGCAGAGATGGAGCCGCTTCGCGCGCTGCTCGGCGATGAGAAAGTCAGGAAGACTGCGCACAATGCGAAATACGACATCCTCGTGCTGCGCCGCGCCGGCGTCGAGCTCGCCGGGATCGATTTCGATTCCATGGTTGCGAGCTTTCTGCTCGATCCGGGCCGCAGGTCGCACGCCCTCGATGCGCTCGCGGTCGAGTTTCTCCAGCTTCCGATGACCGGATACGACGAACTCACGGGCAAGGGGAAAAATCAAATTCCGTTCTGCGAAGTGCCGATCGCCGCCGCGCGCGATTACTCGTGCGCAGACGCTGATCTCGCATTCCGCCTGCGCGAGCTGCTCGAACCGAAGCTCGCGGAAGTCGCGGCGACGACCGCGCTGCTGCATGACATGGAAATCCCGCTCATCAGCGTGCTCGCGGAAATGGAATGGCAGGGCATTACGATCGACCTGCCCTGGTTCCATTCGCTCAAGTCACGCTTCATGATGGAGCGCGAACAGGTCGAGCGGCAGATCTATGAAACGGCCGGGGAGGCGTTCAATATCGCGTCCAATAAACAATTGGCCTCGATCATGTTCGGCAAACTCGCCATGCCGGTGAAGAAAAAAACAGCGAGCGGGCCGAGCACCGACGTGTCGGTGCTGCAGGAGCTCGCCGAAGAGGGACACGCGCTGCCGACGCTCTTGATGGAGTACCGCGAACTTTCGAAGCTCGAGAACACGTATCTCGATATTCTGCCCGCGCTGGTGGATCCCAAGGATGGCAGGCTGCATACGTCGTACAGCCAAACCGTCGCGAGCACCGGCCGGCTGTCGTCGAGCGATCCGAATCTTCAGAACATTCCGATCCGCCGTCAGCTCGGCAAGGACATCCGGCGCGGATTTATTCCGCGGGCCGGATGGACGATGCTCGCGGCGGACTATTCGCAGATCGAGCTTCGGCTCCTCGCGCACCTCTCTCGCGACCCGGCGTTCGTCGAGGCGTTTCGCGCGGGCGGCGACATTCACCGCCAGACGGCGGCGATCATTTTCGGCGTCGCCATCGATGACGTCACGTCGGAGATGCGCGGCCGCGCGAAGACGATCAACTTCGCGACGATCTACGGGCAGGGCGCGCACTCGCTGTCGCGGCAGATCAAAGTGGAACACGCCGAAGCGAAGGCATTCATTGATACGTATTTCGAGCGCTTCGCCGGCGTACGGAAATTTCTAGACAATACCGTCCAGCAGGCGCGGGAACGCGGATATGTCGAAACGATTTTCAAGCGGCGTCGCTATATCCCGGAACTCAAGGATCGCAACTTCAACATCCGGGCGTTTGGCGAACGCATCGCACAAAACTCGCCCATACAGGGCTCCGCAGCCGATTTGATCAAGGTTGCGATGATCAAGATCCATCACGCACTGATTGAGAAGAAACTGGAGAGCAGCATGCTCCTTCAGGTTCATGACGAGCTCGTGTTCGAGTGTCCGCCCGACGAACTGTCCGAACTCCAAAGCCTCGTCGTGCATGAAATGACGACCGCAGTAACCCTCGACGTGCCGCTCGTGGTCGATGTCGGTACCGGCGTGAACTGGCTTGAGACCAAGCTCTAGTGGGTGGTCGGGCGCGTTGCAGAGTGCGCCAATCGTCGCGAAAAGACTAGGCTTTTTGCTCGCGAAAGCAACCAATCCACATTGTAACTCTTTATAAGTCAATCGGTTCCAGCGATGGCGCAATCGCGGCCTCATGATTGCCTATACAGTGTGCAGTTGCCGGGCAGACCGGTGCGGTACGATCTTCTGTCTGCGCAAAGTTCGCCACAGAACACGCTGAGGCATCCGAACGAATCATGGCCGGAAAACGGGCAGGCTTCACCTTGATCGAGCTTCTGATCGTTGTCGTGATCATCGCCATTCTGGCGGCGATCGCGATTCCGAAATTTCAGAATACGAAAGGCAAGGCCCAGCTCGCCGCCATGAAGTCCGACCTCCGCAATCTTTCGACGGCCGAAGAAGCGTATATGTTCGATAATGGCGCATACACAGGCGACATCACATCGCTCAGCTACGCCACATCGCCCGGCGTTATTCTCACCATCACCAACGCGACGGCGTCGGGTTGGTCGGCGATCTCAACGCACCCGCAGTCATATCCCCTGACATGCGGATTGTATATCGGAAACGTCCCCGCCCAGGCGCCGGCGACAGTCGAAGGTCTTATCGGCTGTCAGTAGGTCCCGCTGTGGCTGCCGCCGACCGCATAATGCGGCGCGCGATTTTTGTCGCATCAGTCTTGATCATCGCCGCGTGCGAGCGCGCGAAAACTCCTGCGTCCGGCGCGTCCGTGGACGCAGCGCAACCATCCGCCGCGGCTGAACCGTCCGGGTCGTCGCCGGCGCGAGTGTGGGATGATGAACTTGGAACGCTGCTCGCCACGCCGTCACTCGACGTCGGCACACCGGTGATGTTTGCGCGCGACACCGCCGCGAACGCCGACATCGAAGTCGAGTTGTTCAATCACGACGATCATACGATGCGCGCAACGCTGCATCCCGGAGCCGCGATTCGCGCGTGCGCATGGCGCCGAAATGCCTCGCTTACCGCGGGCGACGGAAAACCGGTTCCGAACAACTGGCTGCTCGCGTTGTCGCCCGGCGTCGCAACACCGTTCGGCATCGACGGTGTGGCCGAGCTTCTTCCGCGCGATTCCGCCGCGACCGTCGCGCGCATCAGCCGTCTCGTGAGCGGGATCGCCGAAGACTCGAACTCGGCGCCGTTTCGCGGACTTCCAATCGTCGTTCGCGACGCGTGGCGCTTTCAGCTCGCCGACAGCACCGTCGTCGCCGTCGCAATTGCCACACAGTCGCTGAACGTCGAATCCAATCCGCGCGCGCAGGCGGTCACGCTCATTGCGGAACCGGATCCGTCGGCGGGCGCAGGGCAGTGGCGGACCGCATTCTCCGAACGCACCGCGGGTCCCGAAGACCGCATAGAAGGAATGGATCTGCTCGCGGCATTCCTGTTGCATGGATCCAAGCCCGCCGTTGCGCTCGTGCGCGAGGGTGATGCGGCCTTGCAGATTCAGATCGTCGAGCGAACCGGACCGGGCGTGTGGCGCGTTCACTGGACGAGCGCCGCGCTTCCGTGCGCACGGCCGTAACAAAAATCAGATCAGCTCCTGTCCCAACGCCGCAGGCGCCGCGGCACGCGCGCGCGAACTCGCGAGCAGCACGAGCGTGAGCACGTACGGGAACGCCAGCGGGAGCTGATACGGCATCGCCCACCCTGTTGTTTGCGCGAGCGTTTGCAGCGAGCTGGCCGCGCCGAACACAAATGCGGCACCGGCGACGCCCCATGGAGTCCAGCGCCCGAGTACGACGATCGCGATCGCAATGAATCCGCGTCCCGCCGACATTCCCTCTGCAAACGTTCCCACCTGCGCGAGCACGAGCGTGCCGCCACTTATGCCGCCCATCGCGCCGCCGAAAAGAATTGCGCCCCACTGCACACGTTCGGGTGAGATCCCCGCACCGCGCGCGGCCTCGGGGCGTTCGCCGGTCGCGCGCAGCGCAAGGCCGCCCGTCGATCGATAGAACCACCACGCCATCGCCGGCACGATCGCGTAGAGCGCATACGTAACGAACGGCTGATTGAACAGCGCGGGGCCAACGAATGGAATCGCGCTCAGGCCGGGAATCGCGAATGGTGCGATGGTCGGTGTGTGCAGCGACGCGCCCGCGGTTCCGTACATCGAACGATACAGCGTTCCGGTGAGGCCAAGTCCGAGCATGCTCATCGCCGTGCCGGTGATGATCTGATTCGTTCGCAGCGTTATCACAAACAATCCAAAGACCGCCGCGATAAGCGTGCCGATCAGCGCGGCGCCGGCGAATCCGAGCGGAACGCTTCCCGCGCCCGCGAAGACAAGCGCACCAAACGCGCCGCCGATAATCGCACCTTCGAGTCCAATGTTGATCACGCCCGCGCGCTCCACGGCGAGTTCGCCGAGCGCGGCGTACGCGAGCGGCGTTGCGAAGCGCACGCCGGACTCCAGGAATGCGCTGAACGCTCCGTCGCTCACGCCGCCTGCTCTCCTGGCGCGCGCGCGATGCGCGCGCCGGCGACGACGCGCGCGCGATCGACGGCGAGCACCCCGAGAATCACCAGCGCCTCAATGACGTAAACGAATCCCGACGGGACACCTGCGTCGCGCTGCATACCGGCGCCACCGGCTTCCAGGCCGCCGAAAAAAATACCCGCGACGATAACGGCCAGCGGATTCAGTCGCGCAAGGAGGGCGACGGCGATCGCCGAATATCCATAGCCCGGCGAGATGAGCTCGTAGAGTTTGTATGTCACGCCCGTGACCTGCACCGCGCCGCCGAGCCCCGCGAGTGCGCCGCTTGCGAGAAACGCGCCGAACACCACACGATCGACATTCACGCGACCTGTGCTCGCCGCCGCCGCTGCGCCCGCACCGACCGCGCGAATGCGAAAACCCGCCGCAGTGGAACGAAGGAACCACCACGCCGCGATCGCGAAGATTACCGCGAGCGCAAAGCCGAGGTGCAGTCGCTGTCCCGCGATGATGACCGGCAGCCGCGCCGATTCGGCGAGCGGCAATGTTTCCGGATAGAGCCCGGTCGGTTCTTGAAGCGGACCGCGCACGAGATAACTCACGCCGAACAGCGCGACGAAGTTGAGCATCAGCGTACTGATCACTTCGAGCACGCCGAAGCGCCGCTTCAGTATGCCCGCAATCGCGGCCCATGCAGAACCTGCGGCCATCCCGGCCGCGAGCTCGAGCGGAACGCAAATCCACGATGACCAATTCGACATCGCCAGTCCCGCGGCAATCGTCGCGGCGGCGCCCGCAAGCAGCTGGCCCTCGGCCCCGATGTTCAACACGCCAGCCTCAAATGCCACCGCAACCGCGAGCCCGACGATGATCAGCGGCGTCGCTCGAACCAGTGTCCCCGAAAAAAAAGAATATGCACTGCCGGCAGACCCATTCCACATCGCCGTTGCGGCGTGGCCGATATCGAATCCGCCGGCGACGATCACGCCGGCCACCGCGATCAAAGCAAGCAATGCCGCCGCGACGCTCGCGCCTGATTGCGAGCGCAACACGCGCAAGATGGACGTCACGAGAGTCCCACCAGCGCGCGCGCAACAGCGTCGGCGTCGACCGGAACCGAACGCACGCGGCCGGCGAAGCAAACGATCATGCGATCTGCAACCGAGAGCACCTCGTCGAGATCGCTCGAATACACGACGATGGCGACGCCCGCCGCGCGGGCGGAGCGAAGTTCCGAGATCACATGCGCGGCCGCGCGAACGTCGAGGCCGCGCGTGGGATTCTCGACGACGAGCG
>DASYSH010000608.1:0-4024 GCA_036003525.1 Gemmatimonadaceae bacterium
CGTCCCCTTCTGCCGCATCATCCACCGATCGTAAAATCCCGTGAGCTGAAGCGCGCGCGTTTCCGGCGGCGCCTGCACCTTGATCGTCGACAGTGTCTGGCCGAGCCGCGGAAGCTGCACGAGGAGCGTGACCGCGGTGTCGGGCAAATCGATCTTGCCGAACCACGGCTGATATCCGATGCGCTGCACTCGCACCTTGAGCGTCTGCTTCTTTCCCACGCCGAGATTCACTTCGCCATTCTCGTCTGAAATCTTGCCGTCGCCGCCTTCCACAGCGACGTAGGCGTACATGATCGGCGTACTGTCGGGCCCGATGACTTTGAGCTTGCGCGCCTGCGCGCCGGCCACGGTGCCGGCGAAGGAGAGTGCGATGGCGGTCAGTGCGGACAACTTCAGGCGTGGCATGGGGACACCCGGCTGGAGAGTCGTGCGATTAGGTGCGCTGCGTGCTCTCACTAGGCACGGCCCGGCGGCATATCCCCTAAGGTCTCCGCGCGCCGGTCCAGATTGCAATGATTCCGCACGACTGGTCGGACGCCGAGATGCTCACCGGCACATTGCCGCCGCGATTGTACACCTCGATAGCCGCGACGTCGCCCGCGTTCACCATCTGATCGAGAATCACCGCCGTGGTCGAGTTCAGCGTGGTGGGGCTCTCACAATCGGGCTTCGACGACTGCGCGCCGGATCCGCTATTCACGATTCCGCGGCACCCGCGACTCGGGCATTGCCGCTGTCCGTCGATGAGCACGGCCATCTGACACTGTCCGGAACTCGAGAACGCCACAAGATCGTTTTCGCACGAACGGCGAAAATCGATGCCGTTCAGGCCGCGCAGCATGTTCGTGACTTTATCCGGATGCCGGAATTCGATTTCTTCCGGCCCGATGAACACAGCGCTGAGCGCTCCGCGCTGCCGCATCATCCACCGGTCGTAGAATCCCGTGAGCTGAAGGGCGCGAGTTTCCGGCGGCGCCTGCACCTTGATCGTCGACAGCGACTGGGCGAGCCGCGGGAGCTGAACAAGAATGGTTACCGCCGTGTCGGGAAGCACGAGCTTCCCGAACCACGGCTGGTACCCGATCCGCTGCACGCGCAGTGTCAGCGTCTGCTTCTTTCCCACGCCGAGATTCACATCGCCGTTTTCGTCCGAGATCTTGCCGTCGCCGCCTTCCACTGCGACGTACGCGTACATGATCGGCGTGCTGTCCGGCCCGATGACTCTGATCTTGCGCTGCTGCGCGCCGCCGGCTGACGCCGACGCAGCGAGCGCGATTCCGATCGACAGAAAAAACTTGAGGCGCTTCATGGGGCCTCCGGCGGGGGGAACGCGCGGTTATTTCCCGATACGTACCCCAATAAACACCATTCGGCCCGGCGCGGCAAAATGGTCGATCTCCTGGTACTTCGCGCCGAAGAGATTGTCGACGCGCCCTTCAATCGAGACTCCGCCGCGAATATGCGACGGAACCGGCTCCACGAACGAGAAATCCACCTTCGTGTAGCCGGGCAGCGTCACCGGCACCGCGGGAAACGGAACGAAGTCGCGGTCGGCCCGCTCGCCGACGAACGTCGCGACCAGCGTGAGCCGGGCGCCGTTCGAATAACTCTGCAGTGCGGAAAGGTTCCACGCGTTCTTGGGACGGCGGATAAGCGGCTGCCCCGGGACGTACGACGCGCCGGTCGTCGAGTCGAATCCGATCTGCGTCGTGCGCGTCGCGGTGTATGTGTAGCTCCCGCTCAGCGTCACGCCGCCTCCCGCCTTGTACGCGCCCTCGAGTTCAACACCGTTCGCATTTGCCGCGGCGACGTTCACATAATTCGGCGTGCCGGTCGGCGCGCCGCCGTTGTAGTCGATGATGTCATGGAACTGCTGCAGAAAGCCCGTCGCCTTCAGCGTCAGCTTGCTGTCGTCGAGGAACATGTCGACGCCCAGTTCCGCGCTGCGCGAATGCTCCGGCTGGAGATTCGGATTTCCCATCACGAAGCCGGTCGCGAAGTTCTGGAAAAAACTCGGCGCCGTGAACGCGCTGCCAACCGACGCGCGAACGCGCGCCGCGGCGCCGAGAATGTAGGCGACGCTCGCGCGCATCGTCGGAAACGTTCCAAACGCGCTGTTCTTGTCGACCCGGCCGCCGATCACGTACGACAGACGGTCCGTCGCGTCGCCGATCGCCTGCGCAAACGTCGCGGAATTGTGGCGCGACGCCTGAAATGCTCCGGGGAAGTTGCCGAAATCGCTGAGGGAAAGCGTCGTCTGGCTTTCGCGATCCGCCGCGATTTCTTCACCAACCGTGAAGACCCCGCGGGTGCCGTACCGAATGTTGAACCGCGCGTCGCCGCTGTGGTGCGTCTCGGTGGAGCGTGAAAAGAAACCGAAGAATCCGGCGGTGTCCGCCGGTGAATCGGGCCCGTCGTTCGAGCGCGGCAGATATTCATTCGATGCCAGTGAAACACGGAAGTCGACGCGATTCGAAAGTTTGCGGCCGGCGTCGAGCGACAGCACGAGGCGATGGTCCGTTTGCTCCGCGTTGTGATCCACCACCGATCCATCGGACTCCGTGGGATAGTGATAGATCTGCGACGACCAGCGCATCGCGAGACGGATGTCGGTGTTCACGTCCGGCGCGAGGCGCACCGATGCGCTGAGCACGTCGTCGAGGAATCCGTTGTTGAACGGGAGGATTCCGTTGGTGTACGAATGCGATCCGTTCAGTGTGAATCCCGCATTGAGATTTCCCGCAGACCAGCCGAGCTCGCCGCGCCGCGTGCCGTACGATCCGGTGCCCGCATACACATGCGTGACCATCGGACCGTTCCCGTCGCGAGTGAAAATCTGCACGACGCCGGTGACCGCGTCCGACCCGTAGAGCACGCTGGCCGGCCCCTGCACCACTTCAATCCGATCGATATTATCGACCGTGAGCGACGCCCAGTCGAACGCGCCGCCCGCATCGTTCACCGGAACGCCGTCGATCAGTACCCGCACGTAGTTGCTGTTTCCGCCGCGCAGAAAGAGCGACGTCTGCGATCCGACGGGCCCGCTCGAAACCACCTGCGCGCCCGGAACGAGACGCAGCGCGTCCTCGACCCGCGTGATGCCCTGCGCGCGAAGGTCATCGCCTTTGAGGACGGTCGACATCGCAATCGGCGCGGCCGTCGCGATCGGAACGAGCGACGCCGTCACGACGACGGCCGCGAGCGAATCCTTCGGCGGTTTCGTCAGATTCTGCGCTGCGAGCGACTGCGATGCGATCAGGGCACCAGCGAATGTGACGGCGATGTTGCGGCGGATCATCCTGAATTCTCCAGCGGACGTTGAGGGTTTCATTCGGAGCAATGCAAATCAGCGGGGCGCGCGATGCCGCAGCGGCACGAGCACCGGGGCGCCGACGGCGGGATCACGCGAAACGACGAGCGGCCATTCATAGACGCGTTCGAGCAGGTCGCCGCGCATGACGTCGTCGGGCGTGCCGAACGCGGCGAGCGCGCCCGCGTGCAGCAGCGCGATGCGGGTCGCAAATCGCGCGACGAGGTTCAGTTGATGACTGACGAGCAGCACCGCGCGCCCATCTCGCGCGAGCGCGTCGAGCAGCTCAAACACCGCCATCTCGTGCGCGACGTCGAGGAATGCCGTGGGCTCGTCGAGCACGAGCGCATCGCCGCCCTGCGCGAGCGCGCGGGCGATGCGAACGCGCTGCCACTCACCGCCGGACAAATCCACGGTGCGGCGCTCCAGATATTCGACGACGCCGGCGCGCTGCGCGGACTGCGCGATCGCCGCGCGGTCTTCCGGTGTTTCGCCGCTCCACACGCCGCCGTGCGCATACCGGCCAAGCGCGATGAAATCACGCACGATCAGCGGAAACGCGGGCTCCTCGCGCTGCGGAACGAGCGCGACGCGCCGTGCGGCTTCGAGCCGCGTGAGCGTTTCGATTCTCGCGCCGTCGATCGATATCGTTCCGCGCGTGGGAGCGAGGCGGCCGAGCAGCGCGCGCACGAGCGTGCTCTTGCCGCTGCCGTT
>DASYSH010000609.1:0-2514 GCA_036003525.1 Gemmatimonadaceae bacterium
AATTGTCGAAGGCGGCTTCGCGGACGAGGTCGCCGCCGCTGAATCGTTTCACGAACGGAGTGAAGTCGATGCTCCGCTGCAGACTGTCGAGGGAGATACCCTTGCGCACGGCCTCGGCGGCCTTGTCGCGCGTGAATACGAGGAGCTCGCGTGTCAGCTTCGCATATTGATAATCATGCTGCACTTCGCCGTGGCCGAAAACAATATTCGCCGCGTTGAGTGTGCCGAGGCGATCGAGCGCGGCGATCCAGTCGCTGAAATAGGCCGTGCTCGGGAACGGGCAGGGCACGGTCACGAGGTCGCCGGTGAGCAGGACGCGCGCGTCGGGAACGACCGCGAACGCGTCGCCGTCGGTGTTCCCGCGGCCGGCGTTGAACAGCTTCACCTGTCGCGCGCCGAGTGAGATCGTGAGACTGTCGTCGAATACGAGGTCGGGAGCCAGCGGGACGGCGGTGAGAACGTCGGGGAAAAAATCGGCGTAGTCGCGAACGAAGAGTCCCCACGACACGCGCTGTTTAGCCGAGATGGGTTTTCCGTCGCGCCCCAACCCGGTCGCGAGCCGGCCGCGCAGGAGCGAATCGGCCGTTCGAAAACCCTTCAGGTATTCGAAATTTCCGGCCGCGCGGTCACGTATTCCTGTGCGGGTCGCGGTCGTTCCGACGATCACGACGCCCGGAAACGCTTTCTTATACTCGTTGTTGCCGAGGTTGTGGTCGAAGTGCCAGTGCGAATTCACCACGAAGCGCACCGGCTTGTCGGTGAGCTTGCGGATCTCGGCGATCTGTCGCCGCGTGGAACTCGGGATGCTTCCGGTATCGAACACGAGGACGCCGTCCTCGCCGATCACCGCGATCGAATTCCCGGATTGAAATCCCGAGCGTTCCTCCGGTGTGATGAATGCATAAACGCCGTCGGCGACTTTTTCGGTGCGGTAGGTGAGCACCGAGGGATACCGCGCAACATCCAGCGGTGCTTGCTGCGCACCCGCGCCGGCGAACGCGCCGGTAAAGAGCACCGCGAATGCGCGAAGAGTGGTTGGTCGCATCGGGTTTAAGGTAAATCGATTGTGGTGGTGGGGGGGGGAGTGGTGGTGAAGCTCACCGCTAAATCGCCGAACGCTTGTCGCCCACCGCTAGGCTGGAAAAGCTCACAGCTACAACGCTCGGTGCGAGCAAGAGCTTCCAGCCTTGAGCTTCTTGCCTGGCGGTGAGCGACAAGCGTTGGGCGATTTAGCGGTGAGCTCTTAAATGCTACGGGAGGTCGATCTCGGCGGAGGTATCCAGTGCCGCGTCGCTCATATCGGCCACGCCGCCGATGCCGAGCGCGAGCCGCCGCCGCCCCGATGCGAAGAACCAGTTCATCTGCGCAGTGTCACCCGGCGCGAGTGCGATGGACTGCGGTCCGACCGCGCATGTGATCGCAGGGCCGACATTCTGCCATTTGCCGTCGACGAGCTGCTGCTCGAACACATATTCGGTGGAACCGCACGCCTGCATGTAGCTCGTCGATGTTCCGGTGTTGCGAATCGTGACGAGTGTCATCGTCGCGTTGGCGAACGGCGGGTCGCAGGTCACGAGGCAGCGGCCATGCGCGTCGATGGTAATCGTGACGCCGCGGACGGGATTTGCCGCGACAAAGGCAGGCGCCGTGACATCGCGGGCACAGGCGGCGGTGAACGCGGTCAACAGCATGCAGACAACGAGTTTGCGCATACGAGTCTCTCCTAGATGGCCGACAGGAATGTGATTGCTGGAATACCCGTGAGCGCCGCGAGAGTTTCACGGTCCGCCCGAGTCGCCTTGACACAGGGGCCGGTCCCGGGCAGGTTCCTGTCGGACATCTAGGAGAGACACGCCGTGCATCCAGCCGCCGATATCCTGCAGGGAACACTCGACCTGCTGATTCTCAAATCCGTCGCCGTCGATCCCATGCATGGGTGGGGCATCAGCCAGCGCATCCAGGAGGTCTCGCGCGGCGTGCTCGAGATCAATCAGGGTTCGCTCTATCCCGCGCTTCACCGGCTCGTGAAACGTCGCTGGCTCGACGCGTCGTGGGGAGTATCTGAGAATAATCGCCGCGCGCGCTTCTATCGCCTGACACCGGCGGGCCGGCGCCAGTTGCTGCAGGAGACCGCCACCTGGCGCAGGCTCAGCGGCGCCGTGAACGCGATTCTCGCGACGGGCTGAACGCAGCATGCGCTGGCTCGACGCCCTCCGTACGCGGATCGGCGGCGCGCTGCGCCGCGAATCCGATCAGAACATGGCGGAGGAGCTTCGTTTCCATCTCGACATGGAAGCGCAGCTGCTTCAGGAGCGCGGTCTCGCAGCCGATCGTGCGCGGGCGGAAGCGCGGCGGCGATTCGGCGGCGTGGATCGCTACAACGAAGAGCTGAAGGACGTTCGCGGCGCCCGCTGGATCTCGGCGCTCGGGCAGGACCTGCGCTACGCGGTGCGCCAGGCGCTGAGTTATCCGGTCTTCACCGCGATCGTGACGCTCACGATCGCCCTCGGCATC